>JBOGXS010000133.1:0-3089 GCA_050693815.1 Thermoleophilaceae bacterium
CCAGCCGAGCTCGTCGCGCGCCGCCTCGCCGAACGCGCCGGCGCGGGCGCCGGCCGAGCGCAGGCCGTCGGCCACGTCGTCCCCCAGGTACCACAGCGCGTCCCTGATCCGCGCCCCTGCCGCTCGCAGCCTCTCGACCAGCGGCGAGGGCCCGCTCCCTCTACCCATGCTCCCAGGCTACTGCCGTTTTCGCCTGAGCGCGACGGTTACGTGCGGTTGCGCTCGAGCAGCTTCTTGCCGATCACCATGCGCTGGATCTCGGAGGTGCCCTCGCCGATCAGCAGCAGCGGCGCGTCGCGGTACAGCCGCTCGATCTCGTACTCCTTCGAGTAGCCGTAGCCGCCGTGGATGCGGAAGGCCTCCTCCACGACCTCCTTGCCCGCCTCGGAGGCGAACAGCTTGGCCATGCCCGCCTCGAGGTCGGAGCGCTCGCCGGCGTCCTTGAGTCGCGCCGCCTTCAGCGTGAGCAGGCGGGCGGCCTCGATCTTGGTGGCCATGTCGGCGAGCTTGAACTGGATCGCCTGGTGGTCGGCGATCGGCCTGCCGAAGGTCTTGCGGTCCTGCGAGTAGCGCAGCGCCAGCTCCAGCGCCCGCTGGGCGATGCCCACGCCGCGCGCGGCCACGTTCACGCGCCCCACCTCGAGCGCGTCCATCATCTGCCCGAAGCCCTTGCCCACCCCGTTCTCCTCGCCGCCCAGGATTCGTTCGGGCGCGCAGCGGTAGCCGTCGTAGACGAGCTCGGTCGACTCGACCCCCTTGTAGCCCATCTTCTTGATCTTGGGCGGGATGGTCAGGCCGTCGTTGCGCTCCGCGCCTGGCTCCTTCTCGGTGATGAAGCACGTCATGCCCCGGTAGGCGGGCTCCGCCTTGGGGTCGGTCTTGACGAGCACGAAGACCACGCCCGACATCAGCCCGTTGGTCACCCACATCTTCTGGCCGTTGAGCTCCCAGTCCCCGCCGTCGAGCTTCTTGGCCGTGGACTTGATGCCCTGCACGTCGGAGCCGCACCCCGGCTCGGACAGCGAGAAGGCGGCACGGATCTCGCCGGTGGCCATGCGCGGCAGGAGCTCCTGCTTCTGCTCGTCGGTCCCGAACTTCATCAGCAGGTAGGAGCCGATGAAGTGGGTGTTGACGATGCCCGAGACCGAGATCCAGCCGCGACTCAGCTCCTCCACGATCATCGCGTAGGTGGTCAGGTCGAGCCCCATCCCGCCGTACTCCTCGGGGATGGTCACCCCGAACAGGCCCAGCTCCTTCATCTGCTCCACCACCGCCTCGGGGAACTTGTCCTCGTGGTCGTGCTCCTCGGCGATGGGAATGACCTCGCCGTCGACGAACTGGCGCACCATCTCGGTGATGGCCCTCTGATCGTCGGTCTTCTCGGTGTAGGGGTTCGTCGCCAGCGCCATGACGGCCGGAGACTACCGGGCGTTGGCGCCGATCTCGCAGCCGGGCTACCTGGTCGGATCATGCTCAACGGTCTCGGCCCCCCCGTCGCATCGAGCGGCGGTTCTGTGCGCCACAGACGACCACCGTCCTGGATAGGGGTCGTATAGCGACCCTAGGGCAGGACAGTCCCGCGCTCGCTCCGGAGCGGCGCGCGATCACGAGACCGACGCCAGAACGCTCTACGAGAAGCGGTGGGGGGCCAGCCAGGAATCGGCGGGGGTCCGCGGGCGCGAGCCCCCGGCCACGGCCGCGGAGCTTACCGAGGCGGGCTCAGTACCCGCGCGGGTGGCGCGCCACGAACGCGTCGGACGCGCGCAGCGTCCGGCTCCAGCGGGGGCCGGAGCGCGGGCCCGGAGCGTCGGTGTCGCGCACCGAGGTGTCGAAGCGCAGGCCGGCCACCACGATGTAGGTGTGGCCGCCGTGCGCGTAGACCGTGATCCACCGGCCCGGGCCGTCGCGACCCCAGTCCATCAGGGCGCCGGAGGGGAGCGGCGAGCGCAGGAAGCGGCCGCCGTACAGGGCGTACGAGACGGCGCCCGAGCAGTCGTAGCCGCGGTCCAGGCGGCGCGAGAAGCGCCGGTGCCCGCCGCCGTAGACGTACGGCTTCTCGACCAGCCGGTTGGCCGCCTCGATCACCCGCTTGACCCGGCGCGGCGCCGAGGCGGGCGCGATCACGCGCCCGTCCACCAGCGTGGCCTCCTGGGGAGGCGGCGGCGGCGGCTCGAAGGTGGCGCCGCCGCTGCTCGAGGTCCGCGCCGCCGGGGCGGTCCCTGCGAGGCCGAGCACGAGCAGGCACGCCGCCATCACGGCGGGGCAGAACAGCGTTCTATGGCTGAAGGAAGGCGGCATTCTCTTTCGAACGCCTGCGGAGTTAGCTGACGGGCTCGCGCTGAAAGAGCTCGCGCGCCTCCCTGGGGAGGCTCGCCCCAACAACCTGGTTCCCCCGCTCCGCGCTGCGCGCGGACTCGGCGTGGCGGTGAAGCTACCAGAAGTCTCGGCGCCTGCGCGCCGGGCTTCGTGCTCCCCGGCACTTGGTGTGACTTCACACGAGTTCGGGGCGGCCCGCCGGACTCCTGCCGGGGCGACGCGGGTCCCTGGGCCGCCGCCCCCGGCCCTCCAGTCGCAGCAGAGCCCAGGCGAGCAGGGCGATCAGCGAGGCGGCGATGGCGGCGACGGAGAGGTACGCGGCCGTGCTCAGCCAGCCGGCCACGCCCTCCTTGCGCTCGCGCTGGAGCAGCTCGACGTCGGGCACGAACTCACGCGTGAAGGCAGGGCGGGCCGGCACCTCGGGCGCGGGGATGGCCCGGTCCTCGGGCAGGTAGAGCGGCACGCCCACCAGGGAGTCGCCGACGTGCACGCGCAGCAGCGACTTCCAGCCGTCGTGGACCGGGATCGGGTCGCTCGTGCGGTAGGTCCCGGGGCCGGTCCGCTCGAGCTCGTCTACCACGCTGCCGCCGCCCTGCCAGGCGGTGACGTTCGTGAAGTGCGCGTCCTCGAAGCCGTCGGAGGGCCGGACGTGCACGGTCGCCTCGACCGCGCGGCCGCCGGGCGCCTCCACCTCCCGGAGTGCGACGCGCGCCGAGTCGGGCCCGCCGGAGGCGATCGGCAGGCCCCAGCCGATCACGGCCACCACCACGCCC
>JBOGXS010000134.1:0-9160 GCA_050693815.1 Thermoleophilaceae bacterium
CGGGTGACGTCGGTCTCCTCGTGCGCGGCGAGGTCGGCATGGGCGGCCGCGTCCCAGGCGGTGATGTCGGTCGCCGAGCCGCCGCCGTTGACGATCGCGGTCGGGGCCTCCGACGGCGCCGCCGGGCCGACCGCGACGCTGCGCTCGCTACCGGCGGGCGGCGCCAGCCCGGCGGCCGCGCGCGCGGCGCGTGCGAAGTCGCCGGCGGAGGGGAAGCGATCGGCCGGGTCCTTGGCCATCGCGCGCGCGACCACCGCGTCGAACTCCGCCGGGAGCTCGGGGCGCGTCCCGGTCGGCGCCGGTGGCGCCACGCTCATGTGCGCCCACAGCTTGGCGGCCTCGGTGTCGCGCTCGAACGGCAGCCGGCCGGTGAGCACCTGGTACAGGTCGCAGCCGAGCGCGTAGACGTCGACACGCGCGTCCACCTCGCGGCCGTCGATCTGCTCCGGCGCGATGTAGTCGAGCGTGCCGACCATCTGGCCGGTCCCAGTGAGGCTGGCGCCCGTGCCGGCGCGCTTGCTGAGGCCGAAGTCCGAGAGGAAGAGGTGCTCGCCGCCGTTTCGCCGCGTCTCGATCAGCGCGTTGCCGGGCTTGACGTCGCGGTGGACCAGGCCGCTCGCGTGGGCGGCGTCGAGCGCCGCGGTGATCTGGCCGATGAGGCCGACGGCCCGGCGCGGCTCGAGCCCGGACGCGGGCACGACCGCGCCGAGGTCTGTCCCTTCGACCCAGCGCATGCTGATGAAGAGCTGTCCGTCGACCTCGCCGGCCTCGTAGACCGGGATCACGTTGGGGTGCTCGATCGCCGCGAGCACGCGCGACTCGCGCTCGAAGCGCTCGCGGAACATGTCAGTCGCGGCCAGCTCGGGGGCGATCAGCTTGAGCGCCACCGTGCGGTCGAGCGTGCGTTGCATCGCTTGGTAGACGACGCCCATGCCGCCACGCCCGGCTACGCCCTCGATCGTGTAGCCCGCGAAGTCCTGGCCGGGCGCGAGACTCGACATACGCCTCGGCATACTTACCGATTCAACCCACGAGACCGAGTGAGGCCAGGACGCCGAAGTCGCGAGTCAGCTACGTGCCCAAGAGGGGCAGCCGGGTGACCTACCAGGCGACCAGCCGGGTGGCGAACCACGCGCTGGACCATGCCGAGCCGGACGCGAGACCGGACGAGGGCGCGCGTCCCGCGCGGGCGCCGGCCCCTGCACGGCCGGGGTACGCCGGCGCGCCGGGGTCGCGGTGGCGGGAGCGCCTCTTTCGCCTGACGCGTGGCGCGATCGACCTCGCCCCGCGCGGGACCGGCGCGGCGGACCGCGAGCTCCGCGAACGGATCGCCGTCCCGGTCTCCAGCTGCGAGCGCGTCGCCGTCCTGTCGCGCAAGGGCGGGGTCGGCAAGACCACCACGGCGATCATGCTCGGCCATGTGCTCGCCTCCCACCGGACGGACCGCGTCGTGGCGGTGGACTCCAGTCCCGAGGCGGGGTCGCTCGCGCACCGCATCCGCCGCCGCACCCGCCGCGACGCTCGCCAGCTCCTCGCGCACGAGAGCGAGCTCCACAGCCACGCCGACGTCCGCCGCTTCACCAACCAGGCGCCCAGCCGGCTCGAGGTCGTGGCCGCGGCGGACGACCCGGGGCGGGCGGAGCTCCTCGACGGGGAGGAGGTGCGGCGGCTGCTCGCGCTGCTCGACCCCCACTACGACGTGGCGTGCATCGACACCGGCCCCGGGATCGCGCAAGCGGCGACGCGAGTCGTGCTCGAAGCGGCCCGGCAGGTCGTGGTGGTGGTTCCCCCGAGCATCGAGGGCTCCCGGACCGCCGGCGCCACCTTCCGGTGGCTGCGCGAGAACGGACACGCGGACCTGGCCGCACGCGGCGTCGCGGTGATCAACACCACCGTTCCCGCGCTCCCCATCGACGTCGACGACCTCGCGGCTCAGCTCTCCGCGTGGTGCCGCGGGGTCGTCCGCGTGCCGTTCGACGGGCACCTCGCCACGGGTGGAGAGGCGAGTCTCGCGGGCGTGCGCCGGGCGACGGGAAGCGCCTACCTCGAGCTTGCCGCGCTGGTCGCGGACGGGTTCGCCACGGCTCAGCGCTGACACCCGGCTACCGCCCCCGCGCCCGCGTGAGCGCCTGGCGCAGGTCGCGGTTTCGCCGCTCCAGGCGCCGGACGCGCCGCCGCAGGCGGTTGTTCCGACTCCGCAGAGTGTCGCTCCGGCTCCGCAGGACGCTCGCGGCCTGGTCGAGGCTCTCGATCTCCTCCTCGCTCGCGCCCAGCCGGTCGCGCAGACGCGCAGCTCGCCGGCCTGACGCTCGGTCGCCCGCTCGACCGCGGGCCCGGTGCCGTCGTCCATCCGCCCGCACGAGTCGGGCCCAGAACGTGTCCCGCTGCTCGCGCCCGCCGACGACCGGTCGGGCGTACAGGTCGCCGCGCTGGAAGCGAGGGGTTGCCACGGTCGCCGCCTGTGGCCGGATGGGCGGGCTCTCCCCGCCACCGGGCTGCGGCCGCGCTCGGCGCCCTCCGGCGGTGGCGCCCCTCAGCGGGAACTGTGGCGAGCGATCTGGACTCACGGCGGCTTAACCGGGCCAATACATAGCGCCGGAAGGTGTCGGGCGAGGCGGTGATCGCCCGTACAGATCGCTTTGATCGCCACTTGGCGTTGAGAACGCGTCGCGGCGCCGTCAGGGTGGCGCGACCGTGCCCGGAGCTCCTGACACTGTCGTGCTTGGCGTGCTCAGACGCTCGCTTCCCGTGCTCGTCGCCATCGTGGCGTTCTGCTGGACGGCCTCGCCGGCCCACGCCTCGGATTCCCTGCTGGGTGGGACCCTGCGGACCGCGGACTCCGTGGTGGGGAGCACGCTGCGGGCGACCGGCGCCGGTGGTGCCGTGCAGCAGGTCACGGGTGCGACGACGGGCCTGGTGGGTGGTGTGACCGCGACCACGGAGACCACCCTGCAGCGAACCGTTTCGGATGTCGAGCGCGCCGTGCGGCCGACGGTCACCGAGACGCTCGGAGCGGTGGGCGTCGGTGGCGCGAACCGGCCCGAGCCGGCCCAGCCGCGGCCGGAGTCCCAGGCGCCCGTGCAGCGGGCGCCTGGAGGGACGGAGGGCTCGTCCTCGCCCTCCTCGTCCTCGCCCTCACCTTCCCCGCCCTCGTCAGCGGGCCCGCCCACTCAGGCCCACGGCCCCCAGCCCGACTCGTCCGGGCCGGCTTCCGGATTGAGCAGCCCGGACCCAGGCCCGTCCGTTGCGCCCGCGTCCCCGGGTTCGGGGCGGGACAGGGCCGGCGCGGGAACGCAACTTGCCCGGGCCCCGGGCAAGGCGCGCGCGGTGCGGCGGACTTCTGCCACGGCCGGGTCAAGCGGTCCGTCTGCCGGGCGGCTGCTCGGTGCGCCTCCGCGTGCGGACGCGACCGACGGCACGGACCCGGATGAGCCGGCGGGGACAGGTCCACATCAGGCGCCGGCCGATGGCGGCGCCTCCGCGTCCCTCGCGTTCAACGGCTCGGCGGCCCCTTCGATCTTCTTCTTCAGCGGGCTTGCGCTGCTGGCCTACGCGCTCGCCCTGGTGGCCCCGCGGCTGTTTCGTCGCCTTCCGGTCAAGCCGGCCAGTTGGCGGCCGGTGGACTTCGTCTCGCGGCTCGAACGGCCCGGCTAAAGCGCGCCGGCCGTTCGACCTAACCGACGACGAAGGAGATAACGACATGAGACGCAGTACCTGTGCGCTCGCGGCGAGCATGCTCGCCCTTGCGCTGACAGCAGCGCCCGCCGCGGCCGAGCCCGGCGCCGACCAGCTCACCGCCGGGTCGGTCGGGACCGTCCAGGTGGGGTCGCCGAACGTGAACGCCCCGGTGAGGGTGCTCAGCGACGGGGACGACACCCAGGAGGTCGGCGGGAAGGACCCGTGCGAGCACGAGAAGGACGGGTGCGAGGAAGAGAAGGAGCCCTGCGAGCACGAGGACCCGTGCGAGCACGAGAAGGAGCCCTGCGAGCACGAGAAGCCGCCCCCCGACGATGGCGAGAAGCCCGACGACGGCGAGAAGCCGGGCGACGGCGGCGAGAAGCCGGGCGACGAGGAGAAGCCGGTCCCCGGTGGCGACGCTCCGCCGCCTCCCGTGGCCTCCCCGCCGGCAGGCCGCGCTCCCGACCAACCCGCTCCGCTGCCCGTGTCGGAGCCGCTGGGTGAAAGGGAGGGCGCTCCCCGAGACGAGCCCGCGCCGCCCGACACGGTGCCCGTGTCGCGGCGCCTGAGCGGTGGCGAAGGCAGTCCACCCGTGGTTCGCACGGTCCCGGTCGCGACGGCGACCGTGCCGGCCCGTCTGCCGTTCACCGGTCTCGGGCTGGCGGCGCTGCTCGGCATCGGCCTCGGCTTCATGGCGACGGGCCTCGGCCTGCGGTTCGCGACGAGGAAGGAGGTAGGGCCCTGACGCACAGGCACTGAGCCCCAACGCGACGGCCATCGGCGCCCCGGGGGCCACACCCCCGGGGCGCCCCAGCCGAGGGGGCGCGACGGCGAGACACGGAGAACGGACGATCGGAGGGCAGGTAGAGATGCGTGATGCGATGGCGAAGATCGTCGCGGTCCTGGCGTGCGGGCTGATTGCCGCGCCGGGCGCCGAGGCGGCGAGGGCCGACCACGGCGAGAGGGCACAGGAGCCCGCGCTCGTCTGGCGGGCATGCGGGGATGCCGGCGCCGAGTGCGCCACGCTCGCGGTCCCGCGCGACTATCGAAGGCCCCACGGGGAGATGCTCGACGTCGCGGTCGCCCGCGCTAGGGCGACCGATCCCGAGCGCCGCATCGGCACGCTGTTCTTCAACTTCGGTGGACCCGGTGCGCCCGCCGCCGCCTACGTCGAGGCCTTCGGCGCCGACCTCTTCCCGACCCTCGGCGACCGCTTCGACGTCGTCGGCGTGGATCCGCGCGGGACGGGACGGAGCGAGGGCGCGATCGACTGCGCGGTCGACCAGGAGCGGCGGGGCGTCTACTCGCAGCCGTTCACGACCCCGCTGAACCTGAACGTGGGCCGGCTCATCCAGACCGACCAGCGCTACATAGGGCGTTGCCTTCAGCGCAACCCCGAGATCCTGCCCTACGTCTCGACGTCGAACACGGCGCGCGACATGGACCGGGTTCGCCGCGCGCTGGGTGAGCGCAGGCTGAGCTACCTCGGCTTCTCGTACGGCACCTTCCTCGGCGTCACCTACGCGAGCCTGTTCCCGAACAGCTACCGGGCGCTGGTGCTCGACGGCGCGCTGGACGCCGATCGCTACATCAACGAGCCGCTGCTCAGCCTGCGCGAGCAGACGGCGGGCTTTGAGCGTGCGATCGGGCGCTTCCTCGCGGCCTGCGAGGGCGACCAAGCGGCCTGCAGCGGCTTCGGCGGGGACGAGCCCTGGACGGCGTTCGACGAGCTGATCGAGCGCGCCGACCGGCAGCCGCTGCCGGCTGAGCAGGGCCGTCCCGTCGAGGGCGACGACATCCGGGCGGCATCGGCCCAGCTGGTGTACGCCAAGCAGCTCTGGGGCGACCTCGGCCTGGCGCTGGCGCAGGGCGAGGCGGGCGACGGCACGCTCCTGCGCGCCTGGACCGACGTCTTCTACGGTCGCCGAGCGGACGGCGGCTACGACCCGCTGCTCGACCGCTACTTCACGATCGGCGCCCTCGAGCAACGCTACCCGCGCAGGGTGAAGACGTACCTGAGGGCGGGCGACCACTCCTGGGGCCTGTTCGACCACGCCTACTGGAACCACGGCTACACCGAACTGGCCTGGGGGCTCTACCCGGTGCGCCCGCGCGGCGTGTTCCGCGGGCCGTTCAGGGCGTCCAGGAGGGGGCCGACCGTCCTTGTCGTCGGGACCACCTACGACCCGGCGACGCCCTACCGCGGCTCCGCGCGCCTCGCGCGCGAGCTCGGGAACGCGAGGCTGCTGACGATGCGCGGCGACGGCCACACCGCCTACGGCGGCAACTCGGCGTGCATCGACGAGGCGGTGGACGCCTACCTCGAGCGGAAGGTGGTGCCGGCCGAAGGCACCACGTGCCGGCAGGAGGTGCCCTTCACCGCGCCGCAGCCGGAGCGGGCGCGGCCCGAGGCGCGCACGCTTGCGCCACGGCGGCCCACGCTCCCGCAGGTGCGTCCGCACGTGAGACCGCTGATCCGCCGCTGAGGGAGGTTGCGGACCTTGTACGTCGATTTGTCGCTCTGTCACGGGGCTCGCGCCTGCCTCAGGTCGCGCCGAGATGCGCGCCCTAGGACGCCCCTTGAACCCTCCCGCACGCGGGTTGAAGGGAGCCGGCGGCTTGGCTAGAGAGGGCGCCATCGCGCGACGAACGAGATCGAGCCGAAGGACCCCTCCTCGCCCAAGCCAGCCGTCCCCGCGTCCTCGCGGACCCTCGCGTGGAGCGAATCGACGGTCGGGTGGCGGGCGGAGGTACGCCCTGATCGTCGTCGCCGTGGCGCTCGCCGCGGGCCTCGCCCTGGCCACCTCGGCGACCTGGAACGAGGACCGTGACCGGAGCCGCGGCGGAACCGGCAGCGGGCCGCCCGGTCTCTTCGTGGCCGAGGTGGTGGATGGCGACACGATCGAGCTCACGAACGGGCAGCTCGTTCGCCTCGCCCAGATCGACACTCCCGAGGTGGCCGAGGGCGAGTGCTACTCCGGCGAGGCGCGGCTGGTGCTGGCGGCGCTGCTGCCGGTCGGAACCGAGGTGCGCCCGCGATACGACCCCCGGCTCGACGACGTCGACCGCTACGGGAGGCTCATCCGGTACGTCGTGAAGGACGGCGCGAACCTGAACCTCGAGCTCGTCAGGCGGGGTGCCGCGAGCGTCTGGTTCGTCGACGGCGACCGGGGGCGTCACGCCAGAGGGCTCCTCCAGGCCGCGCGTCGAGCCAGGCGTGCCGGACGCGGCCTGTGGCAGGCGTGCGGGAACGTGAGGCTGGACACCTCCCACGGCGTTCGAACGGGCCCCGACCCAACCGTCGGGTGAAAGGAACGGTGGGGAGAATGGTGCGGTTGGATGTGGCGGTGGGGCTCTGGCTGCTCGCCAGTGTCGGGCGCGCGGTCACCGCCGCCAATGACACGTCCGGGTCGGCCTCGCGGCAGGTGGGGGCGTTCCTGGGTGCGCTGCTCGTGACGCTGATAGTCGCCTTCGTGGTCCGCGGCCTCGTTCGACTGGTGCGGCGCCGGCCGGTCCTGTCCCCGGCGTGGACGCCGAACCTGTTCTTCGCCGCCGCCGGCCTCAGCCTCTTGCTGGCCGTGCTCGCCGCCGGCCGGGAGTTCGGCTAGATCGCATCCGCCAGCGCCGCCCGCTCGGGTGCCCTGCCGCCGGTCGGCGGCGTCCAGTCCTCGAGCGTCCAGGCCATCTCCCAGAAGCGCACCTCGTGGTGGCAGCTCGACTCGAACGCGGCCGCCATGCGCAGGCGCTCGGCGGTGCCGGCGTCGGCTGCAAGCGCATCGAACCGCGCGCGAAACGCGCCCAGGATGTCGCGGCACTGCTCGGAGCCGTAGAACGCCCACCAGTCGCCAAAGGGGTGGTCCTCGCCGGGCGGCGCCTCGGTCATCAGCCTGGTGCCGGCCCAGATATAGGTCCAGGGGCAGGGAAGGAGCGCCGCGAGCATGACGCCCAGCGTGTCGCGCGCGGACTCCAGCATGTGGTTGACGTAGGCCTGCGCGGACGGGGCGAGGCGCTCGATCTGAGCCTCCTCGTAGGAGACGCCGGCGGCGCGGCAGAGGGCGTGGTGGGGGTGGGTCTCGTCCTCGAGCAGGAAGGTGACGTTGTCGTGGAAGAAGCGCATCCAGTCGCGATCGGGCGAGAGCGAGAGCCCGAGCCCGTAGCAGCGGACGAACGCGCTCAGGTACTGGTGGTCCTGGCCGACGTAGTGCAGGACCCGCTCGCGCTCGAGGCTGCCGTCGCGCAGCCCGGCCAGGAACGGGTGCTCCCAGAACGCGGTGAAGACGTCATCGCAGTCGGCGCGAAGCTCGCGGCTCAGGGACATCGGATCGTGGCTCCCTTCGTGTGGTTCGGAGGGAGCTCGGCGCACCCGAGGCTGCTCCACGTTCCCTCCGCTCGTCTCAACGAGATCAGGTTCCACGGGTTCGGGCGCCGCCCGTCTCAGTCCTGTTCGGGACTCCCCGCGTGGTGCGTCGCGCGAGCCTATCGCGTCGGGTCAGCCGATGCTCGCGGCCGGTGCGTGGGGACCGGCCGCTCGAGCACTACGCGGCCCGGCTGGACGGACGCGCGGTCGGCATCGCGAGCGCCTTCACCGCCTCCTCGACGCTGACGCTGACGCTTCTCGCCGTGCCGAGCTGGGGCGTCGTCCACCGGGCTACGTGAGCAGCCGTCCCTGCGCCGCGCTCCTCGTCATCGCACTCTAGACCCGCGCCGGGCGGGCGGCACTTCAGTCGTTCTTCCGGGTCATGTACGTCTGGTTGCCGCTTCGGTGAAGGCTTAGCGCGGCGATCAGCACGCGCTATGAGACGCCCCCTAGGACGCCCCTGAGCACTCCCGCGCGCGGGTTGAGAAGGGGTTGACGGCTAGGTAAGAACCGGCCCCGATGCAGGCAGAACCTAAGAACGAGGCAGAGGAGCCGGGGGCTATGGCCGAGTCGTCCGACGGGAACCGCTCGCACGCAGGGCACGACCGTGGCCAAGGCGGGCGGGATGGCCGAGGCGGATGGGATGGCCAAGGCGGGTGGGAGGGATCCCGGCGCGACCGGGGGCTGACCGTCGCCCAGGCGCGAGCCGCCGCTCCGCCGGCGGTCCTGGCGAGGCCGGGGCCGGTCGAGGCGACTGGTAGCACGAAGGCCCGTCCAGCTGGCCGTGAGGCCTCACGTGGGTCGCGCCGGGCGCTCGCCATCGCCACCGCGGCGGCCGGCCCGCTGGCCGTGTCGCTCGCCTCGCTCGCGCTGCCGTCAGCGGCTGAGGCCGGTGGTGCAGAGTCGGCCCTGCCGATCGCCCCGCCGGAAGGGGCTGTGACGCCGGGGCCGTCGGTGGCGGTGGAGACGTCGGTGACGGTGGAGCCGCCCGAGCCGCCCGTCACGCCGGTGCCGCCTGCCACGCCGGAGTCGCCGGTGCCGCCTGTTCCGCCGGAGCCGCCTGCCGCGCCCGAGCCGCTCGTTCCGCCAAAGTCGCCCGAGCCGCCGGTGCCGCCCGAGCCGCCC
>JBOGXS010000135.1:0-4006 GCA_050693815.1 Thermoleophilaceae bacterium
GACGTGATCGGCGAGCGGCACCGCTGGCACGCCGTCCGCGGCCACCTGCACGAGCTGGGCGGCGACCTGCCCGCTGCCGCTGCGGCCTACGCCGAGGCCGCCCGCCGGGCGACGAACGTCCCCGAACGCGACCACCTGGTCCGTCAGGCCGTCCGCGCGCGGGCCGGCGAGCTACCGTCGAGCGCATGACGATCCAACGCATGGAGGACGTGGGCAACGTCCGCGATCCGGAGGGGATCATCGTCGGGCTGGCGGAACAGATCGGCTGAGGGCTCCGGCCGGCCGCCAACCGCCTCGCCGACGTCAGTGGTCGTCCCGGGGCAGGATCCTCGGACGGGATACTCGCGGTTCCGCTGTCGGACGGCGGCAGGCGTCGCCGGCGGCTCCTCGCGGCTCTCGCAGCGGACGAGCAGCAAGCGCGATTCCCTAGCGTCGGCTCGCGATCGCAATGCGCGAGGAGCGCCGGCGACCGCAAGGCGTTGAGCAAACGCGACCTGACTGTCGGTGCCCCGACCATCCGCGTCCTCATCCGGCTGGTGAGAAGGAAACATGATCCACGGGCCGAGACTGCACTCCCGGCCTGACTGGCGGGCAGGCGCTCAGCCTGAACCGTGGGACAGGACGTTGACGATCGTGCCGCTCGGCTCGCGAAGCATGAAGCGTCGCACTCCCCAGTCCTCGTCGTGCAGCGGGTATGCGATCTCGAAGCCCTGCTCCACGGCCGCGGCGTGGACAGCATCTACATCAGGGACCTCTACCGAGATGCCGGGCGCCGCCATGTCGTCGTTGCCGACGATGGGTCACCTGCGCCGAGGAGTTGGTCGGGGATGCCACGGTCATTACCCAGCCCATGTCCATCACCACCTCGAAGCCGAGCAGGTCCACGAAGAAATCGTGCGTCTCGGCGGGGCGGTCCGACTTGATGTTCGGGACGCTGATCGTCATGTCCCAGTTCTATCGAAAGGCCATGAGGCCCGCTGATCATCAGGCCTCGAGGCGGAACGGCGCGACGTGGATTCGCTCTCGCAATGCGCGAACAGCGGCGGTTCGGGGCTTGCGCGGCGTGGCGCGGGATACTGAGTCGAGATGGCCGTGTCCGACCGCAGTCTGCCCGCTGGTCCGCGCCTGCCCCCGGTGCTGCAGACGCTCCGCTGGTTGGTGCGCCCGATCGCGTTCCTGGAGGCCTGCCGGCGCGAGTTCGGTGACGCGTTCAGCGTGCGCTTCCTCGGCTTCGAGCGGCCAATGGTGATGCTCTCCGACCCGGAGACGATCCGGGTCCTCTACACCGCCCCCGAGCACACTCTTCCACCGGGGCGCACGCTCGCGCTGCGGCCGATCATGGGCCCGCGGTCCGTGCTGTTGCTAGAGGGGCGTGAGCACCTGGCGCGGCGGCGGCTGATGCTGCCGCCGTTTCACGGACAGCGCATGCGGGCGTATGAGTCGATCGTGCGCGACGTCGTGGTGAGCGAGGTCGAGAGCTGGCCCGAAGATGAGCTCTTCGCGATCCACCCGCGGATGCAGCGCGTCACGCTCGAGGTCATTCTGCGCGCGGTCTTTGGCATCACCGACGCGGCCCGGCGGGAGCGCTTGGCCGAGCGACTGAGGCGGCTGCTGGCGGACACCGCCTCCGCCGGCCTGCAGTTCGGCGTCTTGCTCTCGCGCCGCCTCGGTGCACCGGACCCGCTGAAGGGGTTGGAGGCGCAGCGCCAGGCGATCGACGCGATGCTCGACGTCGAGATCTCCGAGCGGCGGTCCGACCCCCGCGACGACATCCTCTCCATGCTCATTGCCGCGCGCTTCGAGGATGGCGCGCCGATGGCCGACGCCGAGATCCGCGATCAACTGATCACGCTCCTACTTGCCGGCCACGAGACAACCGCGACCGGGCTCGCGTGGACGTTCGATCTCGTGCTCCGCCACCCCGAGGTCCTCGCGCGCCTGATTACCGAGATCGATGCCGGCTCGGACGACGCCTACACGCGTGCTGTACTGGCTGAGTCACTGCGCCTTCGACCAGTGGTCCCGCTCGCCGGGCGGCGGCTCGCTTCAGAGCTGAGAGTCGGTGCTCACGTCCTGCCGGCCGGCACCGACGTAACGCCCGCGATCTGGCTTACGCACACACGCGCCGAGAGCTACCGCGAGCCTTTCGCCTTCCGCCCCGAGCGTTTCCTCGACGACGCGCCCTCGACGTACGGGTGGATCCCGTTCGGCGGAGGGGTCCGGCGCTGCCTCGGAGCCGCGTTCGCCGAGATGGAGATGCGCGTCGCGCTCGCTGAGATCCTGCGCCAGCGCGTGCTGAGCCCGGCGCCAGGAACGGGCGCCGAGCGCGTGGCGCGGCGCAACGTCACGTTCTCCCCGGCCGGCGGCACCCGCATGGTCGCGCTCACGCGGATGCCGCAGCGCGCCCCGGCGGCTCAGGGCGCGATGTAGCTCACCGTTCGCGCTCCGCGCCCGTGCAAGCAGGCCGAGGCGGGGCGTGAGGACGGTCAGGGCAAGCACCGGCTGGCGCGCGTTCGCGCCGGACAAGCGGTGCTCGAACCCGCCGATGTGCTCAATCACGCATGCCAGGTAGCGTGGGTCCGACGGCGCCCGTCGCTCATTAGCGCTTTGCGCGAGCCCCGAGAGCGCTACCGCGGCCAGCGTCGGCTACCGCAACGCCCAGGTAAGCGGGCGCGCGCTGCCGCGCTCTCGCCGATCGTCCAGGCAGGCAGCGGCGCGCCGATCCGCCGCCAGTACCGCTCGTGCCTTGAAGCAGTCGCGCCGTCCGGGCGATCCGGCTCGTCGCAAACAATGCCGCTCACTCGCCAGCGACCTGCACAGGGGCGTGACACGGACCAACGCGGACAGCACTACGCGCCGGGAGCTTTGTACTGGACTTGGTCGGCCTTGCGCAGGGCATCCATCGTTTCGTCGACGGTAAGGAGGACCGTCGTTTCCAACGAGCTAAGCGCACCGCCGCCACTGATCGCCAGCGCGACCGCGGCCATCGACACGTTGTCGGGAGCCTCCCAGAGGGTGTAGCCGTCGTGCGCGCCGAAGGCGTACCAGAACCCGTGGAGCTTCCCGCCGACCGACTCGATGTACGACCGGGCGGCCTCTCGTCGGTCCTCCGGGTTGCCGATCAGCCTGGCCCAAGTCTCTGGCGTGTAGCTGAAAGTCGATAGATACAGCGGCATCGTCCCTCCCTCTCGTTCTCGACCCGCGCGACTCGCCGTTCAGGCGTCGAAGTATTACCCGTCCCGAGTAGCCATCCCATCCCCGCAACTGCTGACGCGCCGCCCGGGGTGGTTGCCACTGCGGCACCCGGCGGACTTCCGCCTTCCCGTGAAGCAGGCGCCCCCGCCGAGGCAGGGCCCGTGCTCGCTCAGGACGAAACTCACCTGTCCTCTCAGGCTCGGCGCTTGCTCTCGCATCCATGGGGAAGGAGCCGTCTGCCGCCAGCTCGACTGTTGTGCCGTTGCTCGTACCGCGAAGCGCGGGGCGAGGAGTACCCCGACAGCACCGCGAACTCGGCGTGAGGCCACCGCGGAGGCCGGGAAGCTGGTGCCCGTCCGAAAGGCTCGTCGGCGAGACGCGTCCAAGGGCCGGACGAAGTACATGAAGAGCGCCCCGGGTTGGATTCGAACCAACGACCTGCCGCTTAGGAGGCGGCCGCTCTATCCCCTGAGCTACCGGGGCTTGGGAACTCGGTGCTCGTCAGCCGCTCCTCAGGAGGGAGTCGCTCTATCCGGCTGAGCTGTCGGGGCTCGCTCGCCAGACGATAGCCCGTTACCGCCCTCAGGTCGCGGCGCGTACGCGCGGGTCCAGCCAGCCGATCGCGATGTCCACGAGCGCGCTGACCATCACCACCACGAACGCCAGCCAGACGGCCAGCGGTAGCAGAGGTAGGCCCACATCACCGCCCCGGCGACGATGCTCGGGATCGAGTAGAGCACGGCGGCGACGCGCGTGACGAGCCGATCGGGCCAGCGGCCGCGCCAGCGCACGCTGACGAGGGCCAGCGCGC
>JBOGXS010000136.1:0-4753 GCA_050693815.1 Thermoleophilaceae bacterium
GCCGTCGCGAGCGCAGGCCGTTGCGCCGCAGCTCCTTCATGCGGTCGATGTCCGCCTTGGCGGGCGCCTTGCCCTCCACGCCCGGCCCCTCGAACAGCACGGGCAGCTTCTCGAAGCGGGGCTCGGAGAGGAAGGCGGCGCAGCCGCGCGGGCCGAGCGCGCCGTCACCGGGCGGGGCGTGGCGGTCGCGGTTCGAGCCGAGCGGCGTCTTGGAGTCGTTCAAGTGCAGGCAGCGCACCCTGTCGAGCTCGACCCACCCGTCCATCACACCCGCCAGCTTGTCCGCGGTGGCGATGTCGTATCCCGACGCGAACAGGTGGCACGAGTCGAGACAGAGCCCGACCCGCCTGCGGCGCCCGCACAGCCGGATCAGCCGGTCGAGCTCCTCGAACGAGCGGCCCAGGGTGTCGCCGGCGCCGGCGGTGTTCTCGAACAGCAGCGGGCAGCGGTCCGACTCGTCGAGCGCGTGCTTGACGAGCTCGGCCACGCGCGGGAGCGCCTCCTCGTTCGGCTCGCCCTTTGCCGAGCCGGGATGGAGCACCACCCCGTCGGCGCCGATCTCGTCGCCGGTGCGCAGGGCGTGGACCAGCGAGTCGGCCGACTTCCGCCGGAGGTCGCGGTCCGTGGAGGCGGGGTTGATCAGGTAGATCGCGTGGATCACGATCGACCGGATCGGGCCGTCCTCCATGCGCTCGCGGAAGGCGGCCACGTCGTCGGGCCTCCAGCGGCTGGGGCGCCACCGGCGCGGCGACTGCCCCCACACCTGCATCGCCTCGCAGCCACGCTCCACGGCCCGCTCGTGCGCCTGCACCAGACCGCCCGCCGTGGAAACATGAGCGCCGATGAGCATGAGGGTTCGCTTCGCGCCGTCGCCGACCGGCGTGCTGCACATCGGAGGCGCGCGGACGGCACTGTACAACTGGCTCCTCGCCCGGGGCCGGGGCGGCGCGTTCGTGCTGCGCATCGAGGACACCGACCGCGAGCGCTCGACGCCGGAGAACGTGGAGCAGATCCTCGACGCCCTGCGCTGGCTCGAGCTCGAGTGGGACGAGGGGCCGCTCTCGCAATGGGAGCGTCGCGCCCGCCACGCCGAGGCCGTAGAGCAGCTGCTCGGCTCGGGGCACGCCTACGAGGACGAGGGCGCCGTCCGCTTCCGCGTGCCCGAGGAGGGCGAGATCGCCTTCACCGACGCCGTGCTCGGCGAGATCGCCACCCCGTACTCCGGGATCAAGGACTTCGTCATCCGGCGCTCGGACGGGAGTTCGCTCTACAACCTGGCCGCGACCGTCGACGACCTCGACATGGGCGTCACGCACGTGGTCCGCGGCCAGGACCACGTCTCGAACACCCCGCGACAGATCATGCTGCTGCGAGCGCTGGGCGCCGAGCCGCCGACCTACGGACACATCCCGCTGCTGCACGGGCCGGACGGCAGGAAGCTCTCCAAGCGCCACGGCGCCGCCTCGGTCCAGGAGCTGCGCGATGCGGGCTACCTGCCCGAGGCGGTGCGCAACTACGTGGCGCTCCTGGGCTGGGGCTACGACGAGACCACGACGTTCATGACCACGGACGAGCTGGTCGAGCGCTTCGCGCTCGAGCGGGTGTCGAGGAACCCCGCCGTGTTCGACGAGCAGAAGCTGCGCTGGATGAACGGGCGCTACCTGCGCGAGCTCGAGCCAGCCGAGCTGCGCCGGCGCCTCGAGGAGCGAAGCGGTCGCGGCGTGCCGTCCGAGGCGGTCGCGATCAGCCAGGAGAAGATGCAGACGCTGGCCGACTTCTGGCCGCTCGCCGGCTTCCTGGTGGAGCGGCGCGACTTCGACGAGAAGGCCTGGGGCAAGGTGATGCGCGACGGCGCCCCAGAGCGGCTGCAGGCCGCGCGCGAGGCGCTCGAGTCGGCCGAGCCGTTCGACCCCGAGTCGGTCGAGCAGGCGCTGCGCGGGGTGGTCGAGCGCCTCGGCGTGAAGCCCGGGGAGGTGTTCCAGCCGATCCGGGTGGCGATCAGCGGCACGACCGTGTCGCCGGGGATCTTCGAGTCGGTTGCGGCGCTCGGGCGCGAGGAGACGCTGGCCCGCATCGACGCCGCGTTGCAGCGCGCTCGAGGGGAGTAGCAGCAGACCCTCAACCTTTCGTCCACCGTGCCGATACGGATGGGGACGATGAGCACCGCCGCGATCACGAACGTTCCCGCGCCCCAGACCGTCGGGCATCCGGGCGAGGGCCACGGGCGCCGCCTGACCGCCGCCTTCGAGGCGCTGGAGGCGTTCCCCGCGCTGGCCGAGTCGCGCAACCGGGTGCTGCGGGTGGTCCGCGAGGACCGCGCCTCGGTGGGCGAGGTGGTCGCGGCCGTGGAGTCCGACGTCGCGCTCGTGATCACCGTGCTGCGGATCGCAAACCGCTCGGCGCAGCGCAAGAAGGGCAAGATCGCGAGCATCCCCGAGGGAGTGGAGATCCTCTCCCCGGAGGGCGTCGAGACGCTCGCCGCGCGCACCGCCACCTTCGACTTCTTCGAGCGCACGCCGGGCTGGGACGTGCTGCCGGAGCGCTTCCGACTGCACGCGGTGGCCACCCAGGCCGCGGCCGATCGCCTGGCCCGCGAGCTCGAGTACGAGGACCGCGACGAGCTGCTCTGCTCGGCGCTGCTGCACGACATCGGCAAGCTCGTGCTCGGCCACGCCTACCCGGGCTATCCGTCCCAGATCCACGGGACCGCGCGCACGCCCGAGGAGCGGCTGCACCGGGAGCGGCTCGAGCTCGGCGTGGACCACGCGCTGGTGGGCGGGGTGCTCGCGCGCCGCTGGGGGCTTCCGAACCGCCTGGCGATGGCCATCGAGCGCCACCACGCCGACGACGCCGACGGCGAGGCCGCGCTGGTGCGCCTGGCCGACATGCTCGCCCACTACGGGCACGCCCAGCCGGTCAACCCCAGGGCGCTGCTCCACGCCGCCCGCGCCTGCGATCTCTCCACCGACCAGCTGCGCTCGGTCATGTACGAGCTGCCGCAGGGCACGGGGAACGCCAAGCGCAACGTGGACCCCTGCCCGCTCTCGACCCGCGAGGTCGAGGTGCTGAAGCGCCTGGCCGAGGGCAAGGTCTACAAGCAGATCGCCCACGAGCTCGAGCTCTCCACCAGCACGGTGCGCACGCACCTGCACAACACCTACGCGAAGCTCGGGGCCGTGGACCGCGCCCAGGCGGTGCTGATCGCCACCGAGCGCGGCTGGATCTAGGCCCGCGCGTACTAGCCCTCGAGTCCGGGGATCTCCCCGTTCCGGAAGGCGTCGACGAAGCGTCGATGGTCCTCGCGCACCCGCTCGCCGTACTCCGCCCCGAACTCGGCCAGCTCTGACGCGAAGTCGTCGTCGAGCACGGCCTCGATGGCCGCCTCGGTCTCGAAGTCGACCAGCTCCTCGGCGCTGCCTGCGTCCGATACGCAGTGGATCTTGGCGGTGGCCTGGCCGAGGTAGCGCAGCAGCGGCTCGATCTCGTCGGGCTCGCTGACGAGGTCCCAGTCGAGGTCGGTCTCGTAGGGCGAGAGCTCCTGCACCACCTGGCCCTTGCCGTTCAGCTCGCACCAGCCGAGCCAGGGGTCCGCATGGGCCTGCAGCGCGCGCTGCGAGATCGCGGTGCGGTGGCCCGAGTGGTCGAAGAAGTCGGTGATGTGCTCGTCCTCCACCACCCGGCTGGGCGCCGCGACGTTGCCCTGCTTCATCGACAGCACGACGTCGTTCTCGAGCGCCTGCGTGCGGCCCTCCACGAGCAGGTTGTAGGCGGGCAGCCCGGCGGACCCGATCCCGAAGCCGGTGCGCCCGACCACGTCCTTCACGTCGTAGGACACCGAGTGCTGGCGCTTGACCTCGGGGATCGTCTCCAGGTAGCGCCCGTACGCGGCCAGCACCTCGTCGCGCTCGCCATCGTCGAGCCGGCGCACGCCTGGCGCCTCCTTGAAGACCCGCTCGTTGTCCTCGACCGCGGTCAGGCGCTCGAGCATCTGCCAGCGGCTCTTCAGCCGCGCCTCGAGCAGCACGGCGTGCAGGGCGCCCTCGGTGTTCTCGAGGGTGAGCCGGAACTCCTCGTCGTGCTCGCCGTGGTGGAAGGCCTCGACCTGCTCGGCGTAGGCGCGGCCGTAGGTCTCGATGAGGTCGCGGATGGTGTCGTCGGACAGCGCCTTCACGAAGCCGAGCAGCGCCACGCTGGCCGCCATCCGCTTGAGGTCCCAGGTGAAGTGGCCCAGGTACGCCTCGTCGAAGTCGTTGACGTCGAAGACGAGGATGCCGGCGTCGTTGACGTAGGTGCCGTAGTTCTCGGCGTGGAGGTCGCCCTGGATCCAGACCCGACCGGTGCGCTCGTCGGCGTAGCGGTCCTCGGCCTCGGCCACGTCGGCGTAGAACACGCAGGCGCTGCCGCGGTAGAAGGAGAACGGGTCCTGCGCCATCTTGCGGAACTTGCGCCGAAAGGCGCGCGGATCGGCCTCGATCAGATCCTCGAAGGCGTCGACGAGCACCTCGACGATCTGCTTGGAGCGGTCCATGGGGGGCAATGTAGGCGTCCGGGGCGAAAGCGGTCGCCCTCTCCCTCGCCGCGCTCATGGACCGCGAGGGCTCCTACGGCATCGAGAAGCGCTAGAGAGCCGGCTGCGGCAGCGGCGCCCTGACCAGCACGCGGGTGCCGCGCTCCGACGTCTCGATGTCGAGCTGGCCGTCGAGCAGCTCGGCCCGCTCGCGCATGCTGGCCAGTCCGAGATGGCCCGGCTCGC
>JBOGXS010000137.1:0-7925 GCA_050693815.1 Thermoleophilaceae bacterium
CCGCAGCGCCGCCCACGGCCGCCGCGGCGGCCAGCGGGCCGAAGGCGGGGATCGCGTAGCGGGCGTCGTAGAAGAGCGTGGCCGGCGGGCCGAGGATCGAGACCAGTGCGACGAGGAGGAACAGCCATGCGCCGCGCCGCGCGGCGCCGCGCGCCAGGACTGGCCCGATGAGCGCAAGCAGCGCGAGCAGCACGAACAGGGGTCCCACCACGCGGGTGATGCGCTCGAACTCGAAGAACGCGTCGAGCCGGCCCTCGTTCAGATACTGCCCGCTGGTCGAGTACCACCTGGCGATCGCGGCGGAGGTCTGGCCCGCCTGAGGGCCGGTGACCAGCACGTCCTGGAGACCGTCAAAGCTGAGCCCCTGTCCGCTCTCGCGCACGATCCGGTCTGACGCGACGTAGCGCACGAGGTCCTCCGTGACCACCTGATCGAGCCAGTCGAGCGGCTGATTTCGCAGCGCCGCGCGAGCGAACTCGCCCACGCGCTCGTTCTCCTCCGGGCTGGCCCGGAACGGATCCTCGAACGCCCCGACGGCGGGCGTCCCCGGGCCGAAGATGTACGAGTTCGGCCCAGGCCGCTCGCCCTCGGGAGTTTCCTCGCAGAGCACCCGAGTCCCATCCGGCGGCGTGAACTGCTCGCAGTCGGCGAACGGCCCGACGCGCCCGTACAGGTTCCAGTCGCCCGCACGAGTGAGCCCCGTGTAGCCGGTCTCCGACTCTTGGGCGACCACGTACGCGCCCAACACCACCAGCGTCGCGGCCAGGGTCGCCCCGCCGCGCAGCAGCCGGCGCCGCCACGATCCGCCCGACGCGAGCAGGAGCCAGACCACCAGCGCGGCAGCGAGCACGAGGCCGAGCGTGCGGACCGTCGCCGTGGCGCCGGCGAGCAGGCCCACCCCCACCGCCCACGCCCAATCCCGGGGACCCACCGCCCGCGCGGCCGCATACATCGCCGCGCTCTGGAGGAACACGAACAGCGCCTCGGTGAGCGGGGCGTGCTCGATCAGGATCTGCGGCCCGCCGAGCGCGATCACACCGGCCGGCAGAAGAGACCACCAGCGTGAGAGCCCGAAGCGCCGGGCCGCCAGGTACAGCAGGAGGGCCGAGGCCAGCCCGAGGGCATGCTGGAGGAGGATGGTGGCCGACAGGTTGGCGTTGACCCAATGGACGCTGCGCAGGAAGAACGGGTAGCCAGCGGGGCGCAGGGTGTCGCTGAAGAGGGGGCCTATCGCGGAGGTGATGTAGGCGTAGGAGTCCGCGTAGCCGACCAGCGCCGGCCGCACGGAGACCATCAGCCAGAGCCGCACGAGTGAGCCACCGAGCAGAAGGGCAGCGAGGACCCCGAGCGCCACCCGCTCGCGGCACTCGCTCGGCAGGCGGTCCGTGAGGTGCCCCAGCATGGGGGCGCGACGATAGCCGCGGATACCCTGCCGCCGATGCGGCCCCTCGACACCCGCCTTGACGGCCCCGTGCTGATCGAGCCCGCCGTCCACGGGGACGCGCGCGGCTTCTTCTGCGAGACCTATCGCAAGAGCGCCCTGGCCGAGCTCGGCGTTCACGACGAGTTCGTGCAGGACAACCACTCGCGCTCGGGCCGCGGCGTGCTGCGCGGCATGCACTTCCAGCCGGGACAGGCCAAGCTCGTGCGCTGCGCCCGCGGGGCGATCCTCGACGTGCTCGTGGACATCCGTCCCGCCTCGCCCTCGTTCGGCAGCTGGGAGGGCTTCGAGCTGGACGACGAGAAGCATCGCCAGCTCTACGTCCCCGACGGCTTCGCCCACGGCTTCTGCGTGGTGTCCGAGCTGGCCGACGTGGTCTACAAGGTGTCGACCTACTACGACCCGGCGGCGGAGTCGGGCTTCCGCTTCGACGACCCCGAGGTCGGCATCGAGTGGCCGAGCGACGTCGAGCTCGAGGCGTCGGCGCGCGACCGGGAGGCGCCGCCGCTGCGGGAGCTCAACCTCGGCGCCTGAGCAGTCCGCGCACGAAGGCGCGCTCGCCCGGCGCGAGCACGAGGCCGTAGAAGGCGGCCCAGTACAGAACGATCGCCCCGCCGGCGAAGCCGAGCACGGCGGGAAGGGTCTGCGGGCCGATGCCGAAGCGCACGAACGCGAGCGCCAGGGCCAGGCTCACCCCGAGCACCCACGCCGGAAGGTATGCGCCGCCGACGATGCGGGTGAGGGTCACGCCCGACGCCTGCAGACCGAGCCGGAGCAGGAGGGGGAAGGCCACCACGAAGGGCACCGCCGTGGCGAGCGCCGGGCCCTCCAGCCCGAGCTTCGGCGTGAGCGCCAGGGCCAGGACCAGGTTGGCCGCCGCCACGCCCAGCATCACGCGCGCCACCGCCCGGGCCAGGCCCGCCCCGACCAGGAAGCCGGGCGAGACCACCAGCCCGCCGTACAGCAGCCAGTAGGAGACGAGGATGGCCAGCGCTGCCCCGCCGTCGCCGTAGCGCTCGCCCAGCCACACCTCGAGGATCGGCTCGGACAGCGCCATCAGCGTCACGCACAGCGGCACGAACAGCGCGAGCGTGTAGCGGGTGCCCCGCACCACCAGCTCCTGGAGCCGTCGCCGGTCCTCGCTCGCCACGTAGCGCGAGGCGGTGGGGACCACGGGCACCGCGAGCGCCCCGCTCAGCGCGTAGAGCAGGTTGTGCGCCCGCACGGGGCCCTCGAACAGGCCGACGCTGGCCGGCGTGCGGTAGGCGCCGAGCACGATCCGGCCCGACGCGTACATCGCCAGGTTGCACAGCTCGATCACGAGCAGCCACCCCGCCGTGGGCACGATCTCCATGACGCGCGAGCGCGTGACCCCGACCGTGCGCACTCGGCCGAGCCGAGTGCTTCGCGGCCTGCCGCCGGGCACCAGGCGCAGCGGCAGGCGCAAGCGGCGCACGGCGAGCGCGCAGAGCAGCCCGCTGAGCAGCGGGATGGCTCCGCTCGCCGCGATGAGCACGGCGAGGCCGGCGCCGGCGAAGATCAGCGTCAGCATCAGGCCCAGGTGGAGCGAGAGGGCGAGGATCTCGAGGCGCGCCGCGTGGAGGAAGCGGCGCTCGGCCCGCATCCCGTCGAGGAAGACGCTCGCCGAGATGCCGGCTCCGGTCACGGCGCCCAGGCCGAGACCGCCCAGACGGGCGTCCCGGGCGAGGTCGCCCTCGAGGATGAGGCCGGCGATGGCCAGGCCCGCCCCGGCGATCAGCAGGCCCGTGGCCAGGCCCACCGCGGCGTACAGGACCGCCGCCGCCGAGAACACGAGCGTGCGCTCGCCAGGCTCGACCGCGGCCGCCATCGCCCGCACGGCCGAGCTGGCCACGCTGTTGCGCAGCACGAGCAGGTACCCGGCCAGCGAGGCGACCAGGCCGTAGGCGCCGAGCTGCGCGACCGAGAGCCGCCGGGCCAGGATCGTGACGACCACGAGCAGCACCAGCAGACCGCCGGCCTGGGCGATCTGCTGCACGAGCGCCCCCGACGCGAGCAGGCGGGCCTCGCCGGGCCCCGGCGCACCCTCGTCGGACTGCGCAACCCCGGCGGGACGCACGGGTTGAGAGTAGCCGCAAGCACTCGGCCGGCCGAGTGCGCGCGGACGGATTCGCCCAAGGTGACCGAACGCCGGCCACCCGGCTACGCTCTCGTGCTCGACATGAGCCCCACTCCCCAGCTCAAGCCGCAGGCGGCGCCCGCCGCGGCGCCGGCCGTGCGCCAGCGCGACCTGCTCGGCGTGCCCGTGGCCATGGTCGACTACGAGCGCGCCATCGAGGTGATGGACGAGCTCGTGGAGACCCGGGGGCGCGGCTACGTCTGCGCCGCCCCCGTGCACGCGCTGATGGAGGCGCGCGACCACACCGAGGTGCTCGAGGCGCTGCGCGGCTCGACGCTCGTCGTGCCGGACGGCATGCCGCTCGTGTGGGCGGCGAACCTGCTGGGCGAGGGCCTGGGCGACCGCGTGTACGGCCCCGAGCTGATGCTGCGCTACAGCGACCGCTGCGTGGAGCGCGGCCACCGCGTCTGGCTCTACGGCGGCCGCGACCAGGGCGCGCTGGTGCAGCTCGCCCTGTCCATGCGCCGCCGCCACCCCGGCATCAAGATCGTGGGCGGCTACTCGCCCCCCTTCCGGCCCCTCACGGGCGAGGAGGAGGACGAGGTGGTGCGCCAGGTCAACGAGTCGCGGCCGGACGTGCTCTGGGTCGGGATCGGCGTGCCCAAGCAGGAGAAGTGGATGGCCCGCATGCGCGACCGGCTCGAGGTACCTGTCATGTGCGGCGTGGGCGCCGCCTTCGACTTCCACGCCGGACGCATCTCGATGGCCCCGCGCTGGATGCAGGAGCGCGGCCTCGAGTGGATCTACCGCATCGCCCAGGAGCCGAAGCGCCTGCTGCCGCGCTACCTCTACACCAACCCGCGCTTCGTGGCGGCGTTCGCCCGGCAGTACCTCGCCGAGCACGCGCGCTCGTAGACTGCCGCGCATGGCACAGAGCGTCGCCGTGGTCGGCCTCGGTCGAGTGGGCCTGCCGCTCGCGCTCTCGTTCGCCGGTCGCGGCCTCGACGTGATCGGGGTGGAGCGCGAGCCCGCCGTGCTCGAGCAGGTGGCGGCCGGACGCATGCCGTTCCACGAGACCGGCACCCAGGAGCTGCTCGAGCGGGTGCTGGCCGAGGGCCGGTTCGAGCTCACCCGCACGGTGCAGGACGCCGCGAGGGCGGATCACATCGTCCTCACGCTCGGCACGCCCTCGCACGTGCACATCGAGATCGACATGTCGCAGATCAGGCAGGTCGTGGACGATCTTCTGCCCGTCCTGCGCGAGGGCCACTCGCTGATCCTGCGCTCGACCGTGGCGCCGGGCACGACCGACTGGGTGGCGGGCTACGTCGAGCAGCGGCGCGGCTTTCGCGCTGGCGAGGACCTCTTCGTGGCGCACGTGCCGGAGCGGATCGCCGCGAACCACTTCCTGGAGGAGATCGCCACGCTCCCCTGCATCGTGGGGGGGGTCGGCGAGGGCTCGGGCGCACGGGCGGCCGAGCTGTTCGAGGCCTTCGAGACGGAGATCGTGCAGACCACCCCCACGCAGGCCGAGCTGGCCAAGATCTGGACCAACATCCTTCGCTACACCGAGTTCGCCCTGCCCAACCTGCTGATGATGGAGGCCGAGCAGTACGGGGCGAACGTCTTCGAGGTGATCGACCTGATCAACCACGATTACCCGCGCGGCGGGATGGCGCCGCCCGGCCTGACCGCCGGCGCGTGCCTGCGCAAGGACTTCACCTTCTCCGAGGAGCGCTCGAGCGCGCCGGGCATGCTGCTGGCCGTCTCGCGCGTGCACGAGACGGTGCCGCTGTTCCTGGTCAAGGGCCTGAAGGGGCGCCTGGAGGGCTCGCTGCGCGACCGCAAGGTGGCCGTGCTCGGCCTCACCTTCAAGCGCGACTCCGACGACGTGCGGGACTCGCTCTCCTTCAAGCTCGTGCGCCTGCTCGAGCGCGAGCTCGCCCACGTGGCCCGCCACGATCCGCACGTCCCCGCCGGGTCGGATCCGCTCGAGACTGCCATCGAGGGCGCCGACGCCGTGGTGGTGGCCACCAACCACTCCGGGTTCGGGGACCTGCTCGACCGCCTGCCCGACGGGATCGTCCTGGTCGATCCCTGGAACGTGACGGGATCGGGGCGCGTGTTCGGCACGGTGCGGGAGCGGGCGGCGGTCGAGCTCGAGTGAGCCGCGTCCTCGTCACCGGCGGCGCCGGCACGATCGGCGCGGCCGTTGTGCGCCGGCTCCTCCGCGAAGCGGGCTGGGAGGTCCGCGTCTCGGACCAGCGCGAGGCGCTCGACTGGATGCGGGAGTCGTGCGAGGTGCACAGCGGCGACCTGCTCGATGCGGCGCAGGCGCGCGCGGCGGCCGACGGGTGCACGCACGTGATCCACCTCGCGGCGATCGTGGGCGGCATCGCCAACTTCCACAGGCTGCCGCACACGCTGCTCGAGGTGAACAACGGCCTCTACAACGCGGTCTTCCGGGCCGCCCTGGAGCAGCGCGTCGAGCGGCTCGTGTACGTCTCGTCCTCGATGGTCTTCGAGCGAGCCACCGAGTTCCCCACGACCGAGGCGCACCTAGCCTCCTGCCCCGCGCCCCGCTCCGCGTACGGCTTCTCCAAGCTGGCGGGTGAGAGGTACTGCGTCGCCCTGCACGACGAGCACGGGCTGCCCTACACGATCTGCCGGCCGTTCAACGCGTACGGACCCGGAGAGATGCCCGAGGACGAGCCGGGGATCGCGCACATGGTCCCCGACGTGACCCGCAAGGTCCTCTCCGGCGTGCGGCCGCTGCCGATCTTCGGCTCGGGCCAGCAGACCCGGACGCTCACGCACGTGGACGACATCGCCGACGGCATCGTGACCGCGATGGACCATCCGGCCGCCGAGAACGAGGACTTCAACGTGTCCGCGACGGAGGAGCGCACGGTGGCCGAGATCGCGCGCGTGATCTGGGAGGCCTGCGGCGAGGACCCCGACGCGTTCGAGTTCGAGCACGTGCCCTCCTTCGAGGTCGACGTCCAGCGGCGCTGGCCGTCCGTCGAGAAGGCCCGGCGGCTGCTCGGGTGGGAGGCGCGGATCGGGCTGCGCGAGGGGATCGCGGGGACGGTCGAGTGGCTGCGCGAGCGCGCGCCGGCGGGACGCTGACGGCCTTCGTCACGGGCGCCGCGGGCTTCGCCGGCCGGCACCTGCTCGAGCTGCTGCCCGGCGCGGTGGCCCCCTCGCGCGAGGAGCTCGACCTGCTCGACGCCGAGGCCGTGCGGCGCGCGGTGGGCGAGGCCGCGCCCGGCGCCGTCTTCCACCTGGCCGCACTGGCGTCGGTGGGCCGCTCGTGGGAGGAGCCGGCGACGACGCTCTCCGAGAACGTGGCCATGACGGCGAACCTGCTCGAGGCGGTCCGCCGGGAGGCGCCGGGTGCGGCGGTGGTCGTGGTCACGTCGGGCGAGATCTACGGCCCGCCCGAGCGGCTGCCCCTGGACGAGGACGCGCCGCTGCGTCCCCAGAACCCGTACGCGGTCTCCAAGGCGGCCTGCGACCTGCTGGCCGGGCAGTACGCCGACGCCTTCGGCATGCGCGTCGCCCGGATGCGGCCCTTCAACCACGCCGGACCCGGGCAGTCGGACGACTACGTGATCGGGACGCTCACGCGCCAGGTGGCCGAGGCGGAGGCGACGGGCGCGGACGAGGCGGTGCTGCGCACGGGGAACCCCGACTCGGCGCGGGACTTCACCGACGTGCGCGACGTGGTGCGGGCGTACGTAGCCGCGGCGGAGCTCGACGGCGGAACGTTCAACGTCGCCGGCGGGCGCTCGACCACCGTACGCGAGCTGATCGAGCTCGTGCGGGGTGCGGCCCGGCTGCCCGTGCGTCACGAGGTCGACCAGGCGCGGGTCCGGGACCACGACGTGCCCGACGTGCGGGGCTCGGCAGAGCGCCTGCGGGCGGCCACCGGCTGGGAGCCGCAGATCCCTCTCGAGCGGACCGTGGCCGACGCGCTGGACGCCTGGCGGGCGCAGCTCAGGAGCTGACGCGCTCGTAGAGGCCGAGCAGGTCGCGGAGGTAGCGCTCCTCCGCGTGGTCCTCGCGGGCGCGTGCCAGCATCTCCTCGCCCTCGGCGCGGCGCAGGTCCGGGTCGGCCCAGAGGGCTCGCATGCGCTCGGCCAGGGCGGCGGGCTCGGCGCGCGAAACGCAGCGCTCCGGTCCGATCAGCTCCGGCACGCCGCCGCTGCGCGTGGCCACGACGGGCATGCCCGCGCCCATCGCCTCGAGCACCGCGTAGGGCGAGAACTCGTGCGAGCGCGAGCTCAGCACGAGCATGGCGGCGCCGGCCAGCAGCTCGGCCATCGCCGCGCGCGGCACGCGGCCCAGCAGCTCCACCGGGGCGCCGAGCCGCCGCGCCAGCGC
>JBOGXS010000138.1:0-7234 GCA_050693815.1 Thermoleophilaceae bacterium
GCCGAGGACGGCCGCTCCCGCGGATCGCGCGCCATCGCCCGCCTCAGCACGTCCGCCGCCTCGGGCGGCGCGCCCGGCATGGCGTCGCGCAGGTCGGGCGGCGAGCTCGTGGCCACCTGGTGCGCGATCTCCATCGGCGTGCGGCCCTCGCGCGCGCGCCGGCCGGCCAGCGCCTCGTAGGCCACCGCGGCCAGCGCGTAGATGTCTGTGGCGGGCCCGGTCTCGCCGCCCTCGAGCTGCTCGGGCGCCATGTACGCCGCGGTGCCGAGCACCATGCCGCTGTGCGTGAGGCGGGTGTGGTCCTGGGCCGTCGCGATGCCGAGGTCCACGAGCTTCGTCACGCCGTCCTTGCGCAGCAGGACGTTGCCGGGCTTCACGTCGCGGTGCACCACGCCCTGGCCGTGGGCGTGATCGAGCGCCGCGCCCACGTCGCGCACCACGGCCGCCACGCGCTCGGGCTCCAGCGGACCGCGCTTGAGCGTCCGCGACAGGGCCTCGCCGTCGACGTACTCCATGACGATCAGCACGCCCTCGTCGTCGGTGGCCGTGTCGAAGACGGAGACGAGGTTCGGGTGATTGAGCGACGCGCCGACCTTGGCTTCGCGCGCGAAGCGCCGCTCGACGTCGGCGGGACTGTCCGCGTGCAGGCGCTTGACCGCCACCTGGCGGTCGAGGCGCTCGTCCTGGCACAGCAGGACCGACGCCATCCCGCCCGAGCCGAGATGCCTCAGGACCCGATAGCGCCCGTCGAGCAGGGATCCTTGGGTGTGGACCGGCACCTAGTCGAAGTACCCGCGCGACGTGCCGTGTAATCGCCTAGACGCGCTGGAGCAGCGTGCCCGTGCCCAGGCCGCCGCCGCAGCACATCGTGACCAGCCCGACCTCCTTGTCGGAGCGCTCGAGCTCGTGCAGCAGCGTGGTGATCAGGCGCGCCCCGGTCGAGCCGAGCGGGTGCCCGAGCGCGATCGCGCCCCCGTTCACGTTGACCCGGTCCATGTCGGGCTCGACCTCGCGGCGCCAGGCGGCGAGCACCGAGGCGAAGGCCTCGTTGACCTCGAACAGGTCGATGTCGCCGATCTTCATCCCGTTGCGGTCGAGCAGCTTGCGCGTGGCGGGGATCGGACCGGTGAGCATGATCACCGGATCCACGCCGACGGTGGTCTGGTCCACGACCTTCGCGCGCGGCTTCAGGCCGAGCGACTCGGCCTTGCCCCGCTCCATCAGCAGCACGGCGGCCGCGCCGTCCGAGATCTGCGAGGAGTTCCCGGCGGTGACGCGGCCGTCCTCCTTGAAGGCGGGCTTGAGCTGGGAGAGCGCCTCCAGGTTCGACTCGGGCCTGATGCCCTGGTCGGTCACGTAGGTGTCGCCGTTGACGGACATCGGGACGATCTCGCGCTCGAAGCGGCCCTCCTCGGTGGCCTGGTGGGCCAGCTGGTGAGAGCGCACGCCGATCTCGTCGAGCTCGGAGCGGGGGATCTCCCACTTGTCGGCGATCATCTCGGCCGAGATGCCCTGCGGCACGAGGTTGTAGCGCTCCATCAGCTCGGGCGGCCAGGGCGAGCCGACGTCGTCGACCCACTTGAAGCCCACGCCCATGGGCACGTGGCCCATGTGCTCGACGCCCGAGCCGATCGCCACGTCGTGCACGCCGGAGGCGATCAGCGCGGCGGCGAAGTTCACGGCCTGCTGGGCCGAGCCGCACTGGCGGTCGACCGTCGTGGCGGGGGTCTCCATCGGCAGCCCGGCCTGCAGCCAGGCGTTTCGGCCGACGTTGAATCCCTGCTCCCCGAACTGCTGGACGCAGCCGGTCACGACGTCCTCGACCTCGGACGCGTCGATGCCCGCCCGCTCGATCGCCTCGGTGTAGGTCTTGCCGAGGAGCTCGTTGGGGTGGGTCTCCCTGTAGTAGCCCTTCTCAGGGTGCCCGCGCCCGATCGGCGTGCGGACCGCCTCGACGATTACGACTTCGCGCCCGTTGTGCGCGAGGGCGCGGGCTGGCCCGCGCCGGAGCGACCTCTCACCGTTGTGCATGCCAGTACCCTACCCGACTGACTGACCAGTCAACCAATGGCCGAGGCACTGGGAATAACGGGAAGTGGCGCGATCGCGTGCGGTCTGGCGCGGGCGGCCGCCGCATCGCACGAGGTGCTGCTCTGGGCGCGCAGCGAGGACTCCGCCGAGCGCGGCCGGACGCGGGTGGAGGACTGCGCCCGGGTGGTCACGGACGTCTCCGAGCTGGCCTCGTGCCCAGTCGTGATCGAGGCGATCGTCGAGGAGCCGGCCGCCAAGCGAGAGGTCTACGAGCGCCTGTCGGGGGTGCTCTCGCCGGAGGCCCTGCTCGCCACGACCACGTCCTCGCTGTCGGTCGCCGAGCTGGCGGAGGCCAGCGGCCGCCCCGATCGCTTCGGCGCGCTCCACGTGTTCAACCCGGTCGAGAAGATGGAGCTCGTGGAGCTGTCGTTCCCGGACGCGGCGAGCGAGGCCACGCGGCGCGGCCTGCGGGAGCTGTGCGAGCGGCTCAGCAAGACCGCCGTCGAGGTGCCGGACTCGGCCGGCTTCGTGGTGAACCGGCTGCTGTTTCCGTACCTCTTCGACGCCGTGCGGATGCTCGAGCGGGACTCGATCGAGCCCAAGGCGATCGACACCTGCATGAAGCTCGGCGCGGGCCACCCGATGGGGCCGCTGGCGCTGCTGGACTTCGTCGGCCTCGACGTGGCCGCGGCGATCGGCGAGTCGATCGGCGCCGGCGTGCCCAAGCGCATGCGCGACCTGATCGCGGAGGGCCGGCTGGGCCGCAAGGCGGGCGCGGGCTTCTACGAGTACGGCCCCGGCTAGTGGACCTCCTCGAGTCGGCCCACTAGCTAGGGCATCCCGGCGCTCATGTCCCAGAACACGTCGGCCTCGTCGATCTTCTGTGCCTGCGCGAGCTCGGCCACCCGCTCCCAGGGGAGGCTGGCCTCGGGCAGGTCGTCCCATCGTGCGAGGTCGAGCGCCTCCAGGACCGCCGTGAGCGCCGGCCCCGGCTCGGACTGTGCCTTGATCAGCGCCCGCAGGGCGTCGCGTCCAGAATCGCTCAGCTTGACGCACCACATCCCGGCAAGACCTCCTGCCTGGCCGCATGCACTCGGCTCGGCCGAGTGCGCGCGGATCGCATTCGGAGAAGCACTCGCCGCCCGAACGTAGTCCCCCCTACGGACGGAAAGAATCCGCTCCGCGCCCGGCCGAGCCGGTTGCCTCGCGCACGACGCTCAGCCGCGGCGGCGAGGGGTCGACGCTGCGTCCTCGACCGGGCGCGAGGGTGCGGCGGAGCCGGCCGCACGCGCCTCCGCCGGCTCGTGGTCGCGGATCCGCACCGCCTCCACGCGGTTCTCGCGCACCGACTCCACGCGCAGCGAGTACCCGTTCACCCGCACCGTGTCGCCGCGCTTGGGCAGCCGGCCGAGCTCCCCGAACACGTAGCCGCCGACCGAGTTGTAGGCCTCGGAGTCCACGGGCAGCCGCAGCCCGTAGTCGGTCAGGTCGGTGATGGGCACGTGCCCGCGCACCCACCAGTCGCCGTTGGCCAGCCGGCGGATCCCGGCCACGGCGGGATCGGTCTCGTCCGCGATCTCCCCGACCACCTCCTCGATGATGTCCTCGATCGTGACGATGCCGGCGGTCCGGCCGTACTCGTCCACGACCACCGCCATCGAGGCGCGCTCGCGCTGGAGGTCCGCGAGCAGGTCGTCGAGCGGCTTGGTCTCGGGCACGATCAGCGCGTCTTTGACGCTGTCCTCGATCGAGGCCCGCCGCCCGTCCGCCATCAGCCGGCGCGCCAGCGAGTTGGCGTGCACCACGCCCTTGATGCGATCGGTGTTGTCCTGCTCGGTCACCACCAGGCGCGTGTGGCCCGAGTCGACGCAGCGGCGCAGCGCCGTCTCCGCGGTCTCCGAGACGTCGACCGTGACCACCGCCGGGATCGGCGTCATCACCTGGCGGGCCTGCTGCTCGTGCAGGTGGAACACGCCGGAGAGCATCCCCGCCTCACCGGGGTCGAGCTTGCCCCCCGCCGAGCTGCGGGCGATGATCAGCTTCAGGTCCTCCGACGACGAGATGTCCTCGAACTCCGCGCGCGAGTCCACGCCGACGATCCGCAGCAGCGCGTTGGAGGCGTGGTTGAGCACCTCGATCAACGGGCTGAAGCCGACCCGGAACCACTGCACAGGCCGCGCCACGCGCACGGCCGTGGCCTCGCTGTGGACGATCGCGTAGATCTTCGGCACCTGCTCGCCGACCGTGATGTGGAGCGAGGTGGTGATCAGGTAGGCGAGGAAGATCGCGATGGCGAGCGACACGCCGTGCGGAACCGAGTCGCCCAGCAGCCCCTCGATGAGGCTGGCGATGGCGGGCTCGCCCATGAAGCCGATGCCCAGCGAGGCCATCGTGATGCCGAGCTGGCAGGCGGCCAGGTACTCGTCGATGCGGTCGATCTGGTGCAGCACCAGCGCGGCGCCGCGCCTGCCCTCGTCGCGCATCTGCTCGACGCGTCCCTCGCGCGCGCGCACGAGCGCGAACTCGGAGGCGACGAAGAGGCCGTTGGCGGCCACCAGCACGGCGACGCCGAGCAGAAGGAGCAGCTCGGTCATCGAGCGCCTATGAGGCGGCTACTTCGAGGGTCGTCGTCGTCGCTCATTCCGCGGCCGGGGCGAGGGTAGCAATTCGCCCCGCGAGCTCGAAGTCGCTCGTCGTGAGGCCGCCCTCCGAGTGGGTGGTGATGCGAACCGTCACCGTGTTCCACGAGATCTCGAGATCGGGATGGTGGTTCATCTCCTCCGCCGCCGGCGTGAGCCGGTTGACGAAGTCGACCGAGCCCTTGAAGTCGTCGAGCTCGAAGCTCCTGCGAATAGCGTCGCCGTCCCGCTCCCACCCTTCGAGCCCCGACAGGCGCTCCTCGATCTCCTCGTCACTCAGACGTGCCATCCTCGTCTCCGTGCGTATTGCTTCCCTTGTCCCGTCCGCGACCGAGATGCTGTTCGCCCTCGGACTGGGAGACCGCGTGGCCGCGGTCACCCACGAGTGTGACTACCCGCCCGGCGCGGAGCAACTTCCCCACCTCACGCGCAGCGTGATCGCAGCCCGGATGTCCAACCCTGCGCACCCGGCCGGGCCGGGTGCTTCGGGCCTCGACGCCGCCGAGATAGACCGCGCCGTGCGCGAGCGAACCGAGCGTGGCGAGGCCCTCTACGAGCTCGACGAGGACCTGCTCGGCGAGCTCGACGTGGATCTGATCGTCACGCAGGCCGTGTGCGAGGTGTGCGCCGTATCCTTCGACGACGTCCGCGCCGCCGCGCAGCGACTCGCCACCCAACCGAGCGTGATCTCGCTGGACCCCTCGACACTGGGCGAGGTGCTGGCCGACGTCCCGCGGCTGGCGGAGGCCGCGGGCGTGCCCGAGGCCGGCGAGCGGCTGGCCGAGGAGCTGGGCGCGCGCCTCGAAACGGTGGAGCAGGCGGTGGACGGCGCACCGCGGCCGCGCGTGGCGGCGCTCGAGTGGCTCGACCCGGTCTACGTGGGCGGACACTGGGTGCCGCAGATGATCGAGCTGGCCGGCGGCGAGGACGCGCTCGGCATGCCGGGCGAGAGGTCGCGCACCGCCGAGTGGTCGGAGGTCGAGAGCGCCGCGCCGGAGGTGGTGATCTCGATGCCGTGCGGGCTCTATGCGGAGGAGGCCGCGGCGGAGGCCGTGCGCTGGCGGCGCCACCTCGGCCTCCTCGGCGCGCGCGTGGTCGCGGTCGACGCCGCGGCCTACTTCTCGCGCCCAGGACCGCGGCTGGTGGACGGCGTGGAGCTGCTCGGCCACCTCCTGCACCCGGAGCTGGTGCCCTCACCGCCCACGCGACGCTCGATCGAGCTCGACCTCGAGCGGCCGGCAGCTGCGGCGGGCTAGGCGACCGCGACCGAGCCCACCGCCGCACTCACCCCGATCGCGACGCAGAGCACGGTCGGAAGCAGCGGCGCCATCCTGCGGCGCTCCGGAAGCTCGATCAGGACCAGCGCGCAGAGCACGCCGGCGGCGAGCCCGCCGACGTGGCCGCCGATGGAGATGCTGTCCGGGCGGGAGAAGGTGAACACCAGGGCGATCAGGAGCCAGATCCCGAGCCCGCTCTGCATGGGGTTGAGGCCGCGGTTCCACATGAACACCACGCCGGCGCCCAGCAGTCCGAACACGGCGCCCGAGGCGCCCGCGGTGAAGCTGTCGGGCGTCACCAGCAGCGCCCCGAAGGACCCGGCCAGCAGCGACACGAAGTACAGGATCCCGAAGCGCAGGTGGCCCAGCGCGGGCTCCAGCATGGTGCCGAGGATGTAGAGCCCGAACATGTTGAAGAGCAGGTGGAGCGGGACGCTTCCCGGGTTTCCCGTCCCGTGGATGAAGCCCGCCGTGACGATGCGCCACAGCTCCCCGTCCGCCACCAGCTCGCCGGCGAGCGCGCCGCCGTCATAGAGGGTGTTGTGACCGAACTCGCCGCCGCTGTCGCCGCCCAGCATCAGGCCGAGGCCCACGAGCACGTTGATCCCGATCAGCGCGTAGGTCAGACGCGGCTCGGTGGCGACCGAGCCCATCGTGCGCACCTTCGTGCGCTGGCGCGCGCACTCCGGACAGCGCATCCCCACAGGCGTGGAGGTCATGCAGTCGGGGCAGATCGGCCGCTCGCAGTTCGAGCAGCGCACGCCGGTCTCGCGGCCGGGGTGGCGGTAGCAGGTCTCCACCGCCTGAAAGGTATTCAGTCCGCGCGCACTCGGCCGAGCCGAGTGCTTGCGGCTTGGCGTGGCTACAACGGAACCGTGAGGACCGGGCGCTCGCTGGGCGCCCGGGCGCCGCCGCGCGGCTCGCGCGTGACGAGGATGGCCTCGGCGCCGGAGATGTCGTCGGGCACGGCCACGGCGCCGCCGCCGGCCTCGCCGACCTCAAAGGTCGGCTGGGGCACCATCGTGCCGTCGCGCCGGAGCCAGGCCTGGTAGACGTGCTCGGAGTCGAGCGAGGGCATGCCCTGCACGCGCAGGATCGCGCCGTCCTCGCCCTCGCCGGAGAAGTGCAGGCGCCCGCTGGCAAGGGGCAGCCGGCGCTCGTCCACGTCGGCGGTGATCGTGTGCGCGCCGTCCTCCTCGGTCAGCTCGGCGACCCCGAACCCGGCCACCAGGCCAACCACGAGCGCCGCGGCCACGAGCGCCGGGCGCAGACCGGGAAGTGCCAGCC
>JBOGXS010000139.1:0-8620 GCA_050693815.1 Thermoleophilaceae bacterium
GGCGACGCCCGTGGCCGCGGCGGCCGCGCTGGCGCGTGGACCGGCGACCACCACGCGGTAGCCCTGCGCGTCGAAGTAGCGCAGGTTGGTGCGCGCCTGCGCGGGCGTCGCCGGGAGCCGGATCTCGGCGTCGACCGAGCGGAGGCGCGGGTCGACGAGATCGCGGCCGTCGCGTGAGGCAGCGGCGTCGACCACCAGCGCGGTCCGCAGCGTCGCGGAGTCCGTGCCGAGCAGGCCACCAACCGCCACGGCACCGGCCGCTAGGAGTGTCGCGAGTGAGGTTCCCAGTGGCATCATACGTATGATGCATCTTACGTATGACGGATCCGGATGTCAAGCCACGAGGCGCGACCGTGCCGGCGATGCCGGGACCTGGAGCCGCCATGACCGGGCCGTGCTTGCATTCCGCCCCATCGAACGCTCCGCGCGACAGCCCGTGACGAGCATCGACGTCGCCCGCTGCGCCGAGGTCTCGCAGTCGACCGTCTCGCTCGTGTTCTCGGGCAAGGGCCAGGGCCGCGTCTCGGAGGCCACCCAAGAGCGCGTGCGCCGCTGCGCGCGCGAGCTCGGCTACCGGCCCAACGTCGCCGCGCAGGCCCTGCGACTGGGCTCCTCTCGGGCCATCGCGCTGCTGGTCCCGGACATCACCAACCCGTTCTTCGGCCGCGTCCTGCGCGGCGCCCAGCGGGCAGCGCGGCGCGCCGGGTTCACGGTCGCGCTGGTCGACACCGGCAACGACCGCCGCTGGGAGGCGCAGTCGTTCGAGGCGCTGCGGGCCGGCCCGGTGGACGGCTACCTGCTCTTCGAGGTGAGTGCGCCGGCGGAGCTGGGGCCCGATCAGAACGTCGTGCTGATGGAGACCGAGGCCGGCCGCTGCCCCTCGGTGCGCTTCGACGCCGAGGGCGGCGCGGCGGATGCGTTCGGTCACCTCCTGGCGCTGGGCCACCGCCGCATCGGCCATCTCGCCGCCGCCTTCGACGCGCCGACCTTCCGCCTCCGCGAAGCGGCCCGCCGCAAGACGCTGGGCGATGCGGGCCTGGATCCCGCCGACCAGCCGCGTGCCGTGACCCCGATCGACATCGACTACGCGTGCGCCGCCGCCGGGCCGCTCCTGGACGAGCGACCCACCGCGGTGTTCTGCGACGACGACGTCATCGCCGCCGGGCTCTACCTGGCTGCCCGCGAGCGCGGGCTGCGCATCCCCGCCGACCTGTCGGTCGTCGGCTTCGACGACATGGACTTCGCGCGCGTGCTGGAGCCCCCGCTGACCACGGTCGCGCTCGACGCCGAGCAGATGGGCGCCAGCGCCTTCGAGCTGCTGGAGGCGCGCATGGCGGGTCGCAGGACCAGGCGAAAGATCGTGCTGCCCGGCGAGCTGCTCGTGCGCGGATCCACGACAGGACCGCACACGACCGGTTGACGGCCGCTCAGGTGCCCGCACGGCGAACGTCGGCGCCGGCGCGCGCGCCCAGGCGCTCCAGCCAGACGGCCACGGCGTCTGCGTCGCTGCGGCGGGCCGCGTCCAGCGGCGTGAGGCCGTCCCAGGGGGCGACCCAGTCGCGGTCCGCGCCGCGCTCGAGAAGCTCCTCCGCGACCTCCCGCCGGCCGCCGTGGCAGGCATACCAGAACGCCATCGACAGCTCGCCCGGATCGGCCGTGGCGGCGTGCTCGGCCACGACTGGCTCGAGCCCGAGCGCGGCCGCATTGCGGAAGCTCGCGGTCGCACCCCGCGCAACGAGGCGCCGGGCCGCGTTCCACTGGCCGAACGCGACCGCGTCGTCGAGTGCGGTGCCGCCGCCGATCACCGCGCCGTCGGCCTCGATGTCCGCGCCCGCGTCGAGCAGCGCGTCGAGGATCCCGATGTCGTCGCTGCTTGCGGCCCAGTGCAGCGGCGTCTCGGTCACCCGGCCCGCGCCGCGAGCGTTCACGTCCGCACGGGCCGCCACGAGCGCGCGAACGACCGCGGCGCCGTTGGGGAAGTGGCCGGGCCAGTCAGTAGCGACGTGCAAAAGCGAGCGCGCGTCCCCGCAGCTCGGGTCCGCGATCTGCACGCGAGCGAGCTGCGGCTGGGAGCGCAAGAGCGCCTCGAGCGCAGCCACCGCGCCACCCCTGATCGCCTCGACCAGCTCGATCGCAAGCGGGTCGTCGGCCGCGACCTTCATGCCGAGGTGGCCTCCGGTGCGACTGTCACCGCGGCTCGGACTTGACTGCTGCCGCATAGGGCCTGAGGACCCGCACGAGCTCGCGCAGGCCGGCCACGGGGTCGGACCAGAAGTGGATCGTCTGCGTGGCCAGCGCGTGGTCGAAGCGCTCGTCCCCGTACGGGATCGCCGCCGCTTCACCTCGCTTCAGCTCGAGGCGGCCGCGCTTCAGCGCACGGCGGAAGCGGCGCCTGGTCTCCTCGAGCATCACGTCGGAGAGCTCGACACCGGCGACGAAGCCCCGCGTGCCTCTCAGGAAGGGACCGAGTGCGCGGCCGCAGCCGCAGCCCGCCTCCAGCACGCACTCGTGCCCCGCGAGGCCGAGCCGGTCGACGGCCGACCGGTTGACCGAGCGGTTGACGCGCTCGCGCAGGGCCACCTCAGTCGGCGCCCGCCCGGTCGATGGTCCGGCAGCAGGCCACATGCTCCGCGTTGTCCGCGAGCAGCGACTCGCCGAGCGCCACCAGCTCGCCGACGCGCGGATCCGCGACACGATAGATGACCGAGCGATTCTCGCGGCGAGCGACGACGAATCCGCACCAGCGCAGGCAGCCGAGATGCGTCGAGACCGTGGGCTGCGGCATGCCCAGGCGGCCCACGAGCTCACCCGCCGACAGCTCGCCGGCCTCGTCGAGCAGGCGGAGGATGCGCAGCCGGGTCGGATCGCCAAGGCCGCGGAAGTACTTGCCGAGCAGGTCCGTACGGGTCGGCGCCTCGGCGAGTGCGAAGGGAAAGCCCTTGATCCTTCGGTAGTTTACGATATCGGCATTCTCCGATGCAAGGCACTGAGGAACTGACAAGTCGCCAGATCGGCCCGATCGGGACGGCGAGCCGCCTGGTGGGTGGAGCGCTCGCCGTGGCGGTCCCGATCGCTGTCTGGGGGATCGGCTGGTGGGACGTCGCGGCGAGCCTCGTAGCCTTCCCCCTGATAGCTGCGGCGTCCCATGCGCTGGTCGTGGGTCTCTACGAGCGCTACGCGCCCAGGCAGCTCGAGCGGCCCCACCTCATCTGCTCGGGCCCGACGTGCGCGGTCATCTGTCTGGTGGTCGGCGCGGCGGCGCTCCTCACGATCCTCACCCCGATCGACGAGGTCGCGATCTGGGTCTTCTTCGGCGCCTCGATGCTCGTGGCCGCGGTCCGAGGCTACGGCGGTTGCGAGGTGCTCGCGTTCCCCAACGCGATCACCGGTCGACGTGACCAGATCGGATGCATGCTCTACGGCCCTATCGACGCGCTCGAGGCGCGGCGCGGAACCGCACGGGCCTCTACGGGCCGGCCGACCTGAGGACCGTCTCCAGCAGACCCGGGAAGAGCGCTTCGAGATCCTCCTCGCGCAGAGTGTTGAGGCGGGAGGTCCCCTCCTGGCGCTGGTGGATCACGCCCGCCTCGCGCAGGACCCTGAAGTGGTGCGTGCAGGTCGACTTCGAGACCGGCACGTCGAAGCTTCCGCAGGTCTGCTCGTCCGTGCCGCCGGCAAGCGCGGCGACGATCTGAAGTCGCACCGGGTCGCTCAGGGCGTGCAGCACCTCGCCGAGCTCGATCTCGGCGCGACCGGGGTGCGCGAGCGGCTCAGCGGTCTCGGTCGGCACGTCCCTCCGATTGTACGACGATCATCGAACTTATGCTACTGTACGACGACCATCGTACAACGCACCACGACCGAAGGACAAGCCTTGAACCATTCTCGAACCAGAACGGCCAGATGGCGGCGCCACGCCAGCGCGCTCGTGGCCGGCTACCTGCGCGAGGTCACGCAGCCGCCGAGGGCCCAGCCGGCACCGCGACCCCAGGGCGCTCCGGACTCCCGACCGATGAGAAATCCGACCGCCGGCGGTCTCTAACGGTGAGCCGCCATGCCGACGCCCCGCTCCATCCAGCGCACCTACCTCGGGCTGATGCTCGGGAACACGCTGGCGGCGTCTCTGATCTGGGGGATCAACACGATCTTCCTGCTGGACGCGGGGCTCTCGAACCTGGAGGCGTTCGCCGCCAACGCCTTCTTCACCGCCGGCATGGTCCTGTTCGAGGTGCCCACCGGGATCGTCGCCGACACCGTCGGGCGCCGGACCTCCTACCTCCTCGGCACGCTCACCCTGGCCGCCACGACGCTCCTCTACGTGCTGCTGTGGCAGCTCGAGGCGCCGTTCTGGCAGTGGGCGGTCGTCTCGCTCATGCTCGGCCTCGGGTTCACCTTCTTCTCCGGCGCCGTGGAGGCCTGGCTGGTCGACGCGCTCACCGCGACCGGGTTCACGGGCGAGATGGAGTCCGTCTTCGGGCGCGGCCAGGTCGTGTCCGGAGCGGCGATGCTCGGCGGCTCGCTCGCAGGGGGTTTCATCGCACAGCAGGCCAACCTGGGGATGCCGTTCGTGCTGCGCGGGCTCGTCCTCGTCGTGATGTTCGCGGTCGCGTTCAAGGTCATGCGCGACGTCGGGTTCACGCCCGAGAAGGGCGGCCGCCCCCTGACCGAGATGCGCAAGATCGCCTCGGCCTCGATCGACTACGGCTGGCGCGTGCCCGCCGTCAAGTGGCTGATGGTCGAGGCCCTGTTCATCGGCGGCGTCGGCTTCTACGCCTTCTACGCCCTTCAGCCCTACCTGCTGGAGCTCTACGGCGACCAGGAGGCGTACCAGATCGCCGGCCTGGTGGCGGCGATCGTGGCCGGGGCGCAGATCCTCGGCGGCCTGGCGGCGGCCCGGATCCGGCAGCTCTTCCAGCGCCGCACCTCGGCGCTGATCGCCACCGCGGCGATGAGCGCGCTGACGCTCGGCTTGATCGGCATCGTCGAGAGCTTCTGGGCGGTGCTCGGGCTGATCGTCGTCTGGGGCCTGCTGTTCGCGGCCACGATGCCGATTCGCCAGAGCTACCTCAACGGCCTGATCCCCTCGAGGCAGCGAGCGACGATCCTCTCCTTCGACTCGCTGATGAGCTCCAGCGGCGGCGTCTGGGCCCAGCCGGCGCTCGGTCGGGCCGCCGACGTGTGGGGCTACGCGCCCTCGTACCTCGTTGGGGCCGGGATCTCGGCCCTGGCCCTGCCCTTCCTCGCCCTGTCCAGGCGCGAGAACGCCGCCGCGGACACGGTCGAGGTCGGGGCCATGGAGCCCGCTCCCCAGCCGGCCTGACGAGGTCCCCTCGAAAGCCAGGGCGGGCTGCGGGCTACTTCGGCTGCCAGAAGGCGATCTCGGCGCCCGCGGGCGACGCCACCACGCTGCGCCAGCCCGCCGGGCCCTCGCGCGGCTCCAGCAGCACGGAGGCACCCAGCCGCCGGGCCCGGTCGGTGGCGTCGCCGATCTGGTCGACCTCCACGTACGGGAGCCACAGCGCCCGCCTCGTCGCGCACTCGACGATGCCGCCGTCGAAGCCGCCGCCCAGCTCGAGCGCCAGGTACGAGCCGTGCTCGGCCTCGATCCGCTCCGGACGCCAGCCGCACAGGCCGGCGTAGAACGTGCAGGCTCGCTCCGAGTCGCCCGTGTGCAGCTCGAGGTGAACCACGGGTTGGCAGGAGGATCGCATGATCTCTTGCCCGTTGGACCGGAGCCAGCGCTCAAACTCATCGCTGAAAGTACTTGGCGGCGATCTGCTCGACGGTGCCCTTGGTCCGCATCGTCGTGGGGCCGAGCAGCCGCCCGATCGCCTTGAGGTCGAGCGCGGACGCCTGCGTTCCGCCGCTCGGCAGCCAGTAGAGCTCACGCTCCCCGAAGGCGAGCCGGTCCTCGTCCGTGGCGAAGGCCAGCACCTCCTCGCGGGTCTGCGCGGCGGGTCCGTCGGAGAGCATCGCCACCTGGAGCTTCCCGGCCGATCCTTCCACCAGCTCCGGCGCAAACGGCTCGTGGGCGGCGATCTGCCGGACCTCGCCGGCCGTGCGGAGGAACACCGCGACGTCGTACCCGAGCGCCTCCTCGAGTCGCTGCTCGAGCCGCCGCGCCAGCCCGGCCGCCGGCTCCTGCCCGGCCTCGAAGACCACGTTCCCGCTGGCCCGGAACGTGGCCACCTCCGTGAGGCCCAGCTCCTCGAAGCAGGCGCACAGGTCGGCGCCGGCCACGCGATGGCCCCCCACGTTGATCCCGCGCAGGAACGCCGCATAGCCTGGCATCGAGGGCACCCTACGCGCTCGACGTGTTCGCCCGCCACAACGAGGACGTGAGGCACAAGGTCCCCTCCGAGCGCCCGCTCTACTCCCGCTCGCGCCGGCGTCGCTCTCTGATCTGCGTGATCACGAGCCAGACCACGAAGGCGATCACGGGCAGGAAGTAGGCGACGTTGACGAGCCAGTGTCCGGCGTGGGCGAGCGGCGTCATGCGTTGGCCTGGGACAACAGCCAGAGCGCCAGGCTCGTGAAGCCCACCATCACAGAGAGCATCCAGTACTGGGAGCGCACCGCCAGCTTGGCCTCGTCGTAGAGCGCGAGCGCCCGGTCGTGCGCCAGCGTCAGGGCGGCCACGTGGCCGGCGACCACGAAGCCCACCTGCCAGTACCAGGTGGCGTCGGCGCCGACCACCCCGTAGTCGATCTGGCTGTCGGCGGTGCCTAGCAGGTTGGAGCCGTCGCCGAGCGGATCGGATGCGAGGAACGCGATGCCCTGGCCCTGGAACAGCAGCAGGGTGAAGTAGTGCGCGGCCACGTAGGCCAGCGCGATCGGCACCAGCGAGTGGACGAACGCGCGTGCCAGCCGCTCGCTGCCGAAGCCGCCGCCCACGCTGCGCGCGCCCACCACGCCGAGGCGGTAGAAGGCGTAGACCAGCACGATCGCCGCGAGCAGCCCCAGCAGGAAGGCCAGCTCGAGCGCGTTCTGCGGAGACAGCCCGAGGTCCTGGAAGAAGTTGCCGATGTCCGGCGCGATCCCGGTCCAGATCGGGGCCTCGGAGGCTCCGTCGAAGGTGACCGAGCCGATCATCACGGCGAGCAGGGGCACGGTGCCGCCGACCGGGCGAAACGCGGCCAGGCCGGACAGGGGGCGCCGCAGCCCGACCGCCCTGTCGCGCGTCTCGACGGGCGAGAGGCGTGAGAACAGGTTGAAGTAGACCGAGAAGGCCTCGCCGCGGGCGATCCAGGTCTCGACGCCATACAGGGCCATCGCCACGAAGGTCAGCGCCGAGTAGACGAGCGTCGCGATCGCCAGGCTCTCGGGCCGATCGCCGTTCGCCGCCGCCAGCTCCATCGCGGCGAAGGCGAAGATGCCGGCGACCGCGGGCCAGTGGCCGAGCCGCTCGGGGTAGCGGAGCGGCGCCGGCAGGTCCGAGCGCGCGACGCGCCCCGCCACCCAGCCCACGCCGCGCCCGACCGCGCGCCACGGATTGAAGGCCCTGAACACGTCGCCGAGCAGGACGCTGGCCGGGACCAGGGCCAGCCAGAAGATCACGTAGACGAACGTGGGCGCGAAGTTGGCCGTGGGGCTCTGGGTGCCGCGCAGGCCGGAGTAGACCAGGAGGCCCAGCAGCGCCACGCCGATCGCTCCGCAGGCGATCTCCACCGGGCGGCTGGCCAGCCCGCGCCCCAGCCCGCGGGGCAGCGGTCGCCAGTCCTCACCCTCGAGGCGCGGCTGGGGCCAGAGCACCGCGAGCGCCACGAACGACACGACCAGCACCATCGCCGCCGCCCAGCCGAACAGCCACTCGGGGATGGGGAGGTCGGACCGGCCGACGAGCCCGTGGGCGAAGACCGTCACGAGGGCGAGACCACGAGCCGGGCCACGAGCGGGTCGCGTCCGGCGTCCTCGGCTGCGTGGCTCTCCATCTCGAACGCGCCCTCGAGCTTCGCCTCGAATCGGAAGCGTGCGGGCCGGCCGGGTGCGGCGTCCTTCGTGATGTCGTAGCCGTGCAGGTGAATCTCGTCGGGCGCGTCGGCGGTCACGACGATCCGCACGGTCTCGCCGGGCTCCACCTCGATGTCCTTCGCGCCGCCGGCCACCGCCCCGTCCTGCAGGCGGATGCGAGTGACCTGGGGCTGCGGCTCCGGCGGGGGCGCGGGCGCGGGCTCCTCCTCATCCTCGGCCTGCGGGCGGGTCTCCGTGGGCTCGTCCCGCTCGCGCGAGGTCTGGGCGGGCGTCGTGGTGGCGCTCCGCTCGGCCTCCTCGTCGTCGCCCGGCTGGGCGATCAGGAAGGCAATGACCGCGACGACGAGCGCGCCGGCCACGAGCGCGATTCGCTGGCTTCGGGGCATGGCGGCGGCGAAGTATGGCAACGGGCCGCGGTTACACTCGCCGTGTGCGCCGCCGTACGAAGCGCAATCTCGCCCTCGGCGACCTTCAGGCCGAGGTGATGGCCGCGGTCTGGAAGCTCGGGGCTGCCACGGTCGACGAAGTACGCGCTCAGCAGCCGCCAAGCCGGCGCTCCGCCTACAACACCGTGCAGACAGTGCTGAACCGGCTGCTCGACCGCGGCCTCCTGACGCGCGAGCGGCGCGGCAAGGCGTTCGTCTACCAC
>JBOGXS010000140.1:0-11595 GCA_050693815.1 Thermoleophilaceae bacterium
GGCCTTGACGACGTCGTCGCCCGGGCCGCAGCGGATCACGTCGTCGCCCGGCCCCGCGACCACCACGTCGTCGCCGGGGCCGCAGACGATCACGTCGTCGCCCGGGGTGCCGCGGATCACGTCGTCCCCGGCCGTGCCGCGGATCGTCGAGGTGCGCGGATCGTCCACCAGCAGCTCGACGTTCTGGTCCTGGGCGGCGCCCTCGCCGGTGCCGTCCCCGACCTGCGGGTCGTTGAACGCGGTCGCATGGCTGATCGACGCGAGCTCGTCGTCGCCGAAGCCGGCGGCGTTCGCCCCGGGCGGAGGAGTGGGCAGGGGCGCACCGACGTCGGTGAGCGTGCCGAACAGGGAGAGCGTGCCGTCGCCGTTGGCCATCAGCTCGATCAGCCGGCTCTGCTGGGGCCAGTCGGCGGTCGCCGAGGTGTTGACCTCCCACCAGTTGCCGCCCGCAGGGCAGCCAGCCGTGCTGCCGCAGGCGAGCACCTTGTTCTCGTGCGTGTGTCCGGCCACGTACGCGATCACGTTCGGGTTGCCGCTCAGGAGGCCGCGCAGGTCCTCGCCGAGATGCACCGGCGCCGAGCTGCGTGGGTCCAGGTCGCAGCCCGGGTTCACGTCGTGGCCGTGCTGGTCGGGCGCCGTGCAGGGCTGCGCCGCCTCGTCGGGCACGTTCGCGCTGAGGCTGCGGATCGGGTGGTGGCCGAAGACGACGATCAGCTTGCCGGCCTGCCGGGCGGCGTCGAGCTCGCGCCCGAGCCAGCGCCACTGCGGGTCGTCGATGTTGCCCTGCGAGGATGCCTCGACCACGCCTCCGTCGGAGACCGTGTCGATCGAGATGAAGCGGATGCCCGGCTTCAGATCATGCGCCCAGTAGGTCGCCGACCCTCCGGAGGCGGCGAGCTCGGCCGGATCGATGTAGGCGAAGCCGTGGTCGTCGCCCTGGATGCCGTCGGAGTAGATCCGCTTCAGCTCCCTGCGGTCGACGAAGCGCCGGCCGGGCTCGTCGGGCCGGACCGCGAAGCCCGCGAGTGGGCTGAGCAGGACGCCGGGGTTGGGATCCTCGCTCGGGGGCGCCGGCCCGGTCGGGGGCGAGGCCTTGAAGCAGCCCGTGGCGATGTCCTCGAACGCCCTGATCGCATCCTCGTTGCCCTGGACGAGGCCGTCATGGTTGCCGTTCGAGACGTAGGTGGGGACCGGCGTGCCGCCGCGGCGCAGCCCGACCGGCACGAAGGTGTGGCTCTGCGCCCGGTCCATCAGGCCGGGCCACATGGGCCAGCCCTCGAACTGGCCGAAGGGCTGGTCGGGGTCGTAGTAGTCGGGCGACTGGAAGCCGAGGTCGTCGTAGTCCTGCACGCCCATGTAGATCGGCTCGTCGGGAAGCTCGCCCGCGGCCTCGCGCAGCAGGAGCTCGGTCCGATCGGTCGGATTGCACTCGCCGTAGTCGCTCTTGATGCCGCTGTTCGGGGTGAGCGGGCTGCCGCCCTCGATCAGCTGCCGGACCCAGACGGTCTCGTTCAGCTGCTGGTTGTCGGACTGATCGCCGGTCAGCAGCGCGAGGTCCATCGCCGCGCGGGCGCCGCCGGCCTGCGGATGCGGGCTCGCCCCGGTGAACTGGTTGAGCTGCCGGAACGAGTAGTCGATCGCCCAGGGGTGGAAGGCCTCCTGCGGTCGCCAGGCGCTCGACGGGCCCCGGTCGACGAACTCCACCCGCGCCGGAGACTCCTCGTCGGCGAGCTGGAAGTCGGTCAGCTGCGCGAAGTAGGCGAGCGACCGCCGGCGCCCGTCCCGGCCGGCAAGCGTATTGACGCCCGGGAGCGCCCGCACCACACGCGGGGCGCCCGGCCCCTCGGCGAGCGTCAGGAAGGTCGGGGTGAGGGGCGGGCCCGCCTGGATCGTGTGGTCCTCGGTCGTGTGGCCGAGGGGGTGGGCGTAGGAGACGCCGGTCGCGGCCGCGGTGGCAGCAAGTACCGCAAGCGCGCCCGCCAAGCCCCTCATGGGGCGAAGCTACCACGGGGGCGGCCGGTCGCGCGCGGGTTCTAGGCGGCAGCCGCGGCGGGCCGGCGCTCGGCCCACGGGCGGGTGGCCTCGAGCTGCGCGGCGAGCGACAGCAGCGCCCCGTCGCCCGCCGGCCGGCCGGCCAGCTGCACGGCGAGCGGCAGGCCGTCGTCGCCATGGAAGAGCGGCAGCGAGATCGCGGGCTGCCCGGTCACGTTGAAGATCGCCGTGTAGGGCGTGAACTCGCCCGAGCGGCGGAAGTCCTCCCACGGGTCGGCGCTGCAGGCGTCGATCTCGCCGATGCGGACCGGGCGCTGGGCCAGGGCGGGAGTGAGGAGCGCGTCGTACTCGCCTCCGACGCCCACGATCGCGCGCGACACGGCGGTCAGCTGGGTCCGTGCCAGCAGGTAGTCGACCGGGTTGCGCTCGCGGATGCCCTCCCACACTGTCCAGGAGAGCGGCTCGACCAGCTCGGCGCTCGGCTCGCGACCGGTCACCTGGCCGCCGAACCACATCCCCATGGCGATCGGCGTGCCGAAGACCAGCGTGAAGACCCGCAACAGGTCCTGGCCGGCCCACGGGGGCTCGATCCGCTCGACCTCGTGCCCGAGCGAGGCGAGCAGCTCGGCGGCGTCGGTCACGGCGCGCTCGCACACCGGGTCGAGCTCGGCCTCCTCGAGCGCCGCCGCCGTGGTCACGCCGATCCGCAGCCGGCCCGGCTCGCGCGCCGCCGTCCGCGCGAACGGCTCGTCGGGGGGCGGGGCCCAGGTGGCGTCGCCCATCTCGTAGCCGGCCATCACGTCGAGCAGCTCGGCGGTCTCGGCCACGGTGCGGGTGAGGATCCCGTCCTGGACCAGGAAGTCGTCGCCCTGGTCGGGGCCGCGCGAGATGCGTCCGCGGCTCGGCTTGAGCCCGACCAGCCCGCAGCAGGCCGCCGGGATGCGGATCGAGCCGCCGCCGTCGGAGCCGTGGGCCAGCGGCACCATGCCCGACGCCACGGCAGCCGCCGCGCCGCCCGACGAGCCGCCCGGCGTGCGTGCGATGTCCCAGGGGTTGCGCGTGGGACCGAAGCGCCTGGGCTCGGTCACCGGCAGGATCCCGTACTCGGGCAGGTTGGTCTTGCCGACGATCACGAAGCCCGCGCCGCGCAGCCGCCGCACGACGAAGGCGTCGTGGCCGGGCACGAAGTCGCCGAACAGGTCGGAGCCCATCCGGTACGGCAGCCCGGCCACCGGCGCGGTGTCCTTGATCGCGATCGGCACGCCGGCGAACGGACGCCCGTCGGCCGCGTCGATCCCGTCCGCGGCGGCCAGCGCGCCGTCCGGATCGAGGTGGACGAAGGCGTTCAGCTCGCCGTCGAGGGCGTCGATCCGCTCGAGCGAGAGCTCAGTCAGCTCTCGGGCGCTGACCTCGCCGGCTCTCACGAGCCGCGCCAGAGCCCCGGCCGGGCTGAAGAGGAGCTCCTCCACGGCCGCGAGCCTACCCCACGGTAAGGGGGCGAACTCAGAGGGCTGGGCGCCTTATGGGTTGAAATGAACCCAGAAAGCGCCCCACCCACCGATGTGCGGCTCGCGGCCACGGCGAGGCGGCAGTACGGGTTGGTTACCCGTGAGCAGTTGCGCCGTCTCGGCGTCGGCGAGACCGGGATTCGGGAGCGGATTCGGACCCGACGCCTTCATCGCCTCCATCGCGGCGTCTATGCACTCGGGCATGACGCGCTGGTCGCCGAGGCGTATTGGCTCGCGGCTGTGCTGGCGTGCGGTGAAGGGGCGGTTCTGTCGCACGTCAGCGCCGCTGCGCATTGGAACATCAGGAAGAGCGCGGCGGCCAGGGTCGACGTGACGGTCCCGGCTCGGTCGGGGCGGCGCCACCGTCGGGGCATACGGGTCCACCGAACCGGCCGCCTGCGACGGGACGAGGTCACCGTGCACGAAGGCATCCCCGTCACCACCGTTGCACGAACGCTGCTGGATGTCGCCGACGTGCTGCCGGACCAGGCGCTGAAGAGGACCATCGACGAATCGGAGCACCAGCGGCTGTTCGACCTGACGGCGCTCATTGTCGTAGTTGAAGCGAATCCGGGCCGCCGCGGCGCCAAAGTCCTGGCCCTCGCAACGAGCCCACCGGAGCTGACCCGAAGCCAGCTCGAGCAGAGCTTCCTCGCCCTCGTGGAAAGACGCGGCCTGCCCCGCCCGCGCGTGGGGATCCCACTCCAGGGTTACGAGGCAGACTTCCTCTGGCCGGAACACAAGCTGCTCGTGGAGATCGACAGCTTCAGCGCCCACGGCACCCGACGGGCCTTCGAGCACGACCGTCGCCGCGACCGCCGGCTCGCCCGGGCCGGCTACCGAACGATCAGGCTGACCGATAGCGCCCTGCTCTACGACGAGGACGCGATCGTCGACGAGCTCGCCGAGGCGCTCAGCCGCTGACGCGTCTCCTCGAAGTCGCCGAGGCGCCCCAGCACCTCGGCGGCCAGCTCCAGGTAGTCCGCACCGAGGTCGGGCGCGAAGTCGAGGATCGACACGCCCCGCTCGGCCGACTCGGCGTAGCGCACGCTGCGCCGGATCACGGTGTCGAACACCTTGTCGCCGAAGCGCTCCTTCAGCGAGCGCAGCGCCTCGCGCGCGTGTACCAGGCGCATGTCGGCGATGTTCAGCACCACCCCGAGCCAGTCGAGGTCGGGGTGGAGCGACTCCTTGGCCAGCTCCACCACCTCGAGCGCCTGCTCGACCCCCTGGAGCGAGAAGTACTCCGCCTCGCTCGAGATCAGCGCGTGGTCGGCGGCCACCAGGGCGTTCACGGTGAGCAGCCCGAGCGCCGGCGGGCAGTCGACGATCACGAGGTCGTAGCGGCTCTTCACCTCGCGCAGCGCGCGCTTGAGGGTCAGCTCGCGGCCCATCTTGCCGGCCAGGATCAGCTCGGCCTCGGCGAGGCCCAGGTTGGCCGGCAGCACGTCCTCGTAGACCCCGTCCGCGGCGCGGGCCTGGCCGGCCAGCACGTCGGCCACCGTGGGAGACGCGTCGGCCGGCACGTCGAAGTAGTCGGACAGGTTGCCCTGCGGGTCCAGGTCGACGCAGAGTACGTCGAGGCCCGCGCGCCGGTAGGCGTCCGTGAGCGTGCGGACGGTCGTGGTCTTGCCCGTGCCGCCCTTCTGGGAGAGGACCGTGATCGTCGTGGCCACCGGTCGAGCCACCCTACCGGGGAAGAACCGATCCGGGCGCACTCGGTCGAGCCGAGTGCTCGCGGCAAAACCGCCGTATCATTTTTCGTCCCGCACGCCGTGTGTCCCGTGGCGCAGCACGGGCGCACAACCCCAGCAACCTCTCACCATGGCACCAGCACACCGCCAGGCCGCCGGCGGCCTGTACGACTCCCGCTACGAGCACGACGCCTGCGGTGTCGCCTTCGTCGCGCGGCTGGACGCGCCGGCCTCGCACGAGGTGGTCTCGCGCGCGCTCTGGGCGCTCGAGCACCTCGAGCACCGCGGCGCCGAGGGGGCCGACCCGGATACCGGTGACGGCGCCGGCATCCTTCTCCAGGTGCCCGACCGCTTCCTGCGCGACGAGGTGGGCTTCGAGCTGCCCGAGGCCGGGCGCTACGGCGTCGCGATGTGCTTCCTGCCCCGCGACGAGTACGCGCGCGAGCACGCCGAGCGCCTGCTGGAGAGCACCGCCGAGGAGGAGGGCGGGCGGGTGCTGGGTTGGCGCGACGTGCCGGTCGAGCCGGAGCACTGCGGCACGACCGCGCGCTCGGTGGCTCCCTGCATCCGCCAGCTCTTCGTGGGTGCCGCCGAGCGCGTCGAGGACCAGGACGCCCTGGAGCGCAAGCTCTACGTGATCCGGCGCGTGGTGGAGAAGCGCGACATGCCCGGGCTCTCCGTGGCGAGCTTCTCGACCCGAACGGTGGTCTACAAGGGGATGCTCACCGCGCCCCAGCTGTCCCAGTACTTCCCCGACCTGAAGGACGAGCGGCTCGTGTCGCGGCTGGCGCTCGTCCACTCGCGCTTCTCCACCAACACCTTCCCCAGCTGGGAGCTGGCGCACCCGTACCGCATGCTCGCCCACAACGGCGAGATCAACACCCTGCGCGGCAATCGCAACTGGCACCGGGCGCGCGAGCTCACCCTGGCCTCGCCGCTGTTCGGCGACGACGTGGACAAGATCCGCGGGCTGCTGCGCGACGACATCTCGGACTCGGCCTCGCTCGACGGGCTGATGGAGCTGCTCGTGCTGGGCGGCCGCTCGCCCGCCCACGCCATGTCCATGCTGATCCCCGAGGCTCACCAGGGCAGGCCCGAGCTGCCCCAGGAGGTGCGCGACCTCTACGCCTACCACTCGTCGCTCATCGAGCCCTGGGACGGCCCGGCGGCGGTGGCGTTCACCGACGGCCGCGTGATCGGCGCGACGCTCGACCGCAACGGCCTGCGCCCGGGTCGCTGGGTCGTGACGAAGGACGGCTGGGTGGTGCTGGCGTCCGAGGCCGGCGTGCTCGAGGCGAGCGAGGACCGGATCATGGCCAAGGGCCGGCTGCGGCCGGGCAAGCTGTTCCTGGTCGACCTCGAGCGCGACCGGATCGTGCCCGACGACGAGGTCAAGGGCGAGCTCGCCCGCCGCCGTCCCTACGGCGAGTGGCTGCACGACCGGGTCGTGCACATCGAGGACCTGCCCGAGAAGAGCCCGCGCGTGCCGCGCGTGGAGCCGCTGCGGGCGCGGCAGCTGGCCTTCGGCTGGACCGAGGAGGACCTGAGGGTGATCCTCGCCCCGATGGCTTGCGAGGCCGCCGAGCCGACCGGCTCGATGGGCAACGACGTGGCCCTGGCGAGCCTCTCGGATCGGCGCCCGCCGCTGTTCTCCTACTTTAAGCAGCTGTTCGCGCAGGTCACGAACCCGGCCATCGACCCGATCCGCGAGTCCGTGGTGATGAGCCTGGAGGCGTGCATCGGCCCGGAGATCAACCTGCTCGGCGAGACGCCCGACCACTGCCACCAGCTCGTGATGCCTCAGCCGATCCTGCGCGACTCCCAGCTCGAGAAGCTGCGGCAGGTGGACCACAGCGTCTTCGAGGCGCGCACGATCGACATGACCTGGCCCGCCGGGGAGGGCGAGGCGGGCATGGAGCGCCGCATCGAGGAGATGTGCCGCGAGGCCTCGGAGCTCGTCGCCCGCGGCGTGAACATCATCATCCTGTCCGACCGCAACCTGGGCGCCGAGCGCGCCGCCATGCCGTCGTTGCTCGCCGTGGGCGCCGTGCACCATCACCTCGTGCGCGAGGGCACGCGCCTCCAGATCGGGCTCGTGGTGGAGACCGGCGAGGCACGCGAGATCCACCACATCGCGACCCTGATCGGCTTCGGCGCGGCGGCGGTCAACCCGTACCTCATGTTCGAGTCGCTCTACGCGCTGCACCGGGCCGGCCGGCTGCCCGACGAGATGAGCCCCGAGCTCGCCGAGATGCGCGTGCTCAAGGCGATCGGCAAGGGCCTCCTGAAGGTCCTCTCCAAGATGGGGATCTCCACGGTCCGCTCCTACACGGGCGCCCAGATCTTCGAGGCGGTGGGCGTGAAGAGGGCCGTGGTCGACCGCCACTTCACGGGTACGCCATCGCGGGTCGAGGGGATCGGGCTCGACGCGATCGCCCGCGAGGCGCTCGACCGCCACGCGCGCGCGTACCCCGCCGCGGTGTCCGAGCTGCTGCCCGTGGGCGGCGTCTACCAGTGGCGGCGCCGGGGCGAGTACCACGGCTGGAACCCGGAGACGATCGCCACGCTCCAGCACGCCGCACGCGGCGAGGACGGAGCCGGCGCGTACGAGCGCTTCGCCACCTACGTGAACGACGTGGCGGTGCGCAACACCGCGCTGCGCGGCCTGCTGCGCTTCCGCGACGACGTGGAGCCCGTGCCGCTCGACGAGGTCGAGGAGGCTCGCGCGATCGTCAAGCGCTTCAAGTCGGGCGGCATGTCGCTGGGCGCCCTCTCGCCGGAGGCGCACGAGACGCTCGCGGTGGGCATGAACCGGCTGGGCGGCAGGTCGAACACCGGCGAGGGCGGCGAGGATCCGGCCCGCTTCGCGGACGAGCGGCGCTCCTCGGTCAAGCAGGTGGCCTCCGGGCGCTTCGGCGTGACCGTGGACTACCTGGTGAACGCCGACGAGCTGCAGATCAAGGTGGCCCAGGGGGCCAAGCCGGGCGAGGGCGGGCAGCTGCCCGGCCACAAGGTCGACCGCTACATCGCCGGGCTGCGCCACTCGACCCCCGGCGTGGCGCTGATCTCGCCGCCGCCGCACCACGACATCTACTCGATCGAGGACCTCAAGCAGCTCATCTACGACCTGCGCTGCGCCAACCCCCGCGCGCGTGTGTCGGTGAAGCTGGTCAGCGAGGTGGGCGTGGGCACCGTCGCCGCCGGCGTGGCCAAGGCCAACGCCGACCACGTGGTGATCGCCGGCCACGACGGCGGCACCGGCGCCTCACCGCAGGCCTCGATCCACCACGCCGGAGTGCCCTGGGAGATCGGCCTGGCCGAGACCCAGCAGACGCTGCTGCGCAACGACCTGCGCTCCCGGATCCTGGTCGAGGTGGACGGCCAGATGCGCACCGGCCGCGACGTGGCCGTCGGCGCGATCCTCGGTGCCGACGAGTTCGGCTTCTCGACCGCCCCGCTGATCGCCCTGGGCTGTGTGATGATGCGCGTCTGCCACCTGAACACGTGCCCCGTGGGCGTCGCGACACAGGATCCCGAGCTGCGCCGGCGCTTCGACGGCCAGCCCGAGCACGTCGTGAACTACCTGTTCATGGTGGCCGAGGAGGCGCGCCGGATCATGGCCGCGCTGGGCGTCCGCTCGATCGCCGAGCTGATCGGCCGCACCGACCTGCTCCAGCCCGACGAGGGCGTCGACCACTGGAAGGCACGCGGCATCGACCTGCGCGGGCTGCTCGAGTTGCCCGACGAGGCCGGCGAGGGCGCTCCGCGGCGCTGCGTGCGCCGCCCGGACCCGGTGCTCTACGACTCGATCGACGTCGACCTGCTGCAGCGCTCGCGCCCGGCGATCGAACGGGGCGAGCCGGTGCGCCTCGAGCGGCGCATCGAGAACAAGAACCGCGCCGTGGGCGGGCTCCTGTCAGGCGAGATCGCACGGGCGCACGGGGTCGATGGGTTGCCCGAGGGCTCGATCGACATCCACCTGACCGGGTCGGCGGGCCAGAGCTTCGGCGCGTGGCTGGCGCGCGGGGTCACGCTGACGCTCGAGGGCGAGGCCAACGACTACACCGGCAAGGGCATGTCGGGCGGCACGCTGGTGGTGCGTCCCGCGCCGGACGCCGCCTTCACGGCCGAGCAGAACGTGATCGTGGGCAACGTGGTCCTCTACGGGGCCACCTCCGGCCGGGCCTTCTTCCGCGGCCTGGCCGGTGAGCGCTTCGGCGTGCGCAACTCGGGCGCGGTCGCGGTGGTGGAGGGCGTGGGCGACCACGGCTGCGAGTACATGACCGGCGGGCGCGTGGTGGTGCTCGGCCCGACCGGGCTCAACTTCGCGGCCGGGATGAGCGGCGGCATCGCCTACGTGCTCGACGTGGACGGCAGCTTCCGCTCGCGCTGCAACACCGAGCTGGTCGGCTTCGACGAGATCACTCCCGACGAGGCGGTGGGGCTGCGCGGGCTCGTGGAGGAGCACTCCGAGCGCACCGGCTCGCCAGTGGCCGGGCGGCTGCTGGCCGACTGGGACGGCGAGCTGGCCCGCTTCGTGAAGGTGATGCCGCACGACTACAAGCGGGCGCTGGCAGAGGCCGCCTCCGAGGAGGAAAGCGACCCGCGCGCACTCGGCCGAGCCGAGCGCTTGCGGCCAAGCGCGGCCTGATGGGCGAGCTGGGCGGCTTCCTGCGCCTGGAGCGGATCGGCTTCGACAAGCGCGACCCGGGCGAGCGCGTGGGCGACTACCGCCAGTACTTCGCGCTGCCCGAGGACCGCACGCTGCGCGAGCAGGGCGGGCGCTGCATGGACTGCGGGGTTCCCTTCTGCCAGGAGGGCTGCCCGCTCGGCAACAAGATCCCGGATTGGAACGACCTCGTCTACAACGGCCACTGGCGCGACGCGCTGATCCAGCTCCACGCCACCAACAACTTCCCCGAGTTCACCGGGCTGATCTGCCCGGCGCCCTGCGAGTCGGCCTGCGTGCTCGACATCAACGACGACCCGGTCACGATCGAGCAGATCGAGCTGGCGATCGTCACGCGCGGCTTCGAGGAGGGCTGGATCGCGGCCGATCCGCCCGACCAGCGCACCGGCCACCGAGTCGGGGTGATCGGCTCGGGGCCGGCCGGCCTGGCCGCCGCCGCGGAGCTCAACCGGCACGGGCACAGCGTCACCGTCTACGAGCGCGACGAGGGTCCGGGCGGCCTGCTGCGCTTCGGGGTGCCCGACGCCAAGCTCGAGAAGTGGATCATCGACCGCCGCGTGGCGCTCCTGGAGGAGGAGGGCATCGCCTTCGAGTACGGCGTCGACGTGGGCGCGGGCGTGAGGGTGGCCGACCTGCGCGAGCGCCACGACGCGCTCGTGGTGGCGATCGGCTCGCGAGTGCACCGCGACCTCGACGTGCCGGGGCGCGACCTCGCGGGCGTGCACTTAGCGATGGAGTACCTCTACCAGCGCAATCGCTTCGTCGCGCGTGAGGAGGGCCGCGCCGCGCCTGAGCCGGAGCGTCCGATCGTCGCGGCGGGGAAGCGCGTCGTGGTCGTCGGCGGGGGCGACACCGGCATGGACTGCATCTCAAACGCCCTGCGCGAGGGGGCCGAGGACGTGCTGCTGCTCGACGTCTACCCGCCGCTGCCCGCCGCCGGCCGGCCGCCGGCCACGCCATGGCCGCTGCCGCCCAAGCGCACGCCCACCACGTATGCGCTCGACGAGGGCGGCGAGCGGCGCTTCGGCATGCAGGTCACCGGCATTCTCGGTGAGGACGGGCGGGTCGCCGCCGTAGAGGGCAGGAGCGTGGAGGGCAGCTCCTCGCGCGACCTGCGCGCCGTGTCCGGCAGCGAGTTCTCCGAGCGCGCCGACCTCGTGCTGATCGCGATCGGCTTCAGCCACCCCGAGCACGACGGGGCGGTCGAGCAGCTGGGCGTGGAGCTCGACGCGCGCGGCAACGTCAGGGCGCCCGTGTACGAGACCAGCGCGGCCGGGGTGTTCGCCTGCGGCGACGCGCGCGTCGGCCAGTCGCTCGTGGTCACCGCGATCGCCGAGGGCCGCCGCTGCGCCCGCGTGGTGGACCGCTTCCTGGGCGGCCCGGGAGAGACCCGCCGCGTGCCCGCCTCCGCCCTGTTCGCCTTCGAGGACGGCGACCCCCACTCGCTGCGCCACCAGGCCGAGACGGCGCGGACGGTGACGGTGGGCGACGCCTTCTGGTCGGGCCCCCGCGAAGGCCGGTCCGACACCCGGGGGCTCGCGCCCCCGGACCCCCGCTGATGCCTGGCCGGCCGCGGTCGCCCTGATGCTGTGGGCCGTGCTGACTCTGGCCGGCGTGCTGCTGCTGGCCGTGGCGGGAGCCCTGCTGCTGCTCGGCGGCGACGGCGGCGAGGACGGCGAGCCCGAGCGGCGGGCCGGGGAGGCCCCGGGTC
>JBOGXS010000141.1:0-3408 GCA_050693815.1 Thermoleophilaceae bacterium
CAGTCGCACTCGCGCGAGCGGCCGAGCAGGAACTCCCTGCCCGCGTGCGAGGGCAGCGCGAGCGCGGGCACGCGGGGCCGCTCCCAGGCGGAGCGCAGGTCGTCCTCGAGCGACGACAGCCAGGCTATGACGGCCAGGAGGGCGCGCCGTGGGCGGCCCGGTGGCCGCACGTCCGCCACCAGCTCGTCGAGCTCGCCGACGCTGCGGGCGGCGAGGCTGCGCTCGATCCGCTCCGAGAAGGTGTCGACCGACAGGCGCCCGTCGACTGACCCCTCGCGCAGGATCCGCAGGACCCGATCGCGGTCCGTGGCGGACGGCCGAAGGGGAAGCGGCGTGGGGGCCTCGCCGGGCACGCCGGCATTGTCCCGCGGCGCAACGGCTACGTCCAGTGCATCCACCGCGCGTGTGCGCATCTCGAAAGCCTCCTCGGCGGGCAGGTCCATTGACCCCACCGGGCCGGGGTAGTAGGTTCGCCCGTGCTACGGCGAGAAAGGAGCTGGCATGGCCGACGTTCCCGAGTGGCGGGTCTCCGGAGACTGGTTCGACGTGTGCAAGTGCTCGATCCCATGCCCGTGCACGTTCGCGCAGGCACCCAGCGAGGGCGACTGCGAGGGGATCCTCGCGTGGCACATCGGCGAGGGGCACTTCGGCGACATGGAGCTCGACGATCTGAGCATGGTCGCCCTGGCCTCATTCGAGGGCAACATCTGGACCGGCGCCAAGGCCGACATGGCCATGTTCGTCGACGAGCGGGCCGACGAGCGGCAGCGCGAGGCCCTGCAGACGATCTGGAGCGGAGCGGCAGGGGGTTGGCCGGGCGACTTCAGCGCGATGATCGGGAACGTCCGCGGGATGGAGCTCGCCCGGATCGACTTCGAGATCGACAGCGACCTCGGCTCCTGGCGGGTCGAGATTCCGGGCAAGCTGCTGGGCGAGGCGGAGGCGCTGACGGGCCCCACCAGCCCGGAGGGAGGGCGGGTCGAGGTCCACAACGCACCCGGTGCGGAGGTGGGGCCAGGCCAGGTCGCCACCTGGGGAACCGCCACCACCGACCGCGCCGACGCATTCGGCTTCGCCTGGGAGCGGAGCGGCAAGTCGAGCAAGCACTTCCCGTTCGACTGGAGTGGCCCGGACGGCGGCTGACTAGGGCCCCGTCATCCGCATCATCGAATCGCGGGCCTCCGGCGAGTCGGGCAGGGTCAGCCCCGGCACGCTCGCGGGCGCGAACGCCACGGCGATGCCGAGCACCGCGAGCAGGACCGCCACGCCGCGGTTCGCCACCGCCCACGGAAGCAGCTTCTCGACCGCGATCAGAACGGCGACGAACGCCATCCAGCCGAGGCTCATCACCCCCAGCGCGAACAGCGCGGCCATCAGCGCCCAGCAGCAGCCGACGCACCAGGCGCCGTGCCCGACCCCCATGCGCAGAGCCCCGGCGTAGCCCGGCTTCCAGTAGCCCATCACGAAGTCGAGAGGGCCCCGGCAGCGACGTAGGCAGGCGTCCTTGGCGGGCGTGAGCTGGTAGACGGCCGCCGCGAGGATCACGCCCCCGGCGACGTACGGGCCCGCCCTGTCCCACGCGAGGACGTCGATCGACAGCGAGCGGCCGAGCTCGAGCACTCCGTACGCAGCCAGCCCGAAGGCGGTCCACGCGACGAGATAGCCGCCGACGAACAACCCGACCGCGACCGGCCCCGAGTGCGCCTTTCCCCGCTCCCTGCGCCTCTCCTGTATGCGCGAGTAGGCGATCACCATCGGCGCGATCGACGGGAACATCATCGCGGCCATCATCACCACCCAGACCCCGACGTAGAAGCCGAGGGCGCCCGGATCCGCGCCGGGACCCGCGTCCATGCCGGCCATGCGCTCGTCTGTGACGAGCCAGCCGACCACGGCGAGCGCCAGCAGCACCGCGACGAGCGCGAGCCGGCGCGGGTCCGCGTGCACGCGAGGCAGCCGCGCCGCCTCCATGTCAATCGGGCCCGGCGTACTCAAACGGGGCGACCGCCGTGTACTGACCGGGATGCTCGAAGCTGATCCCGTCGCTGATCCGAAAGACGGTCGAAGCGCCGAAATCGCCCTGCTTGAAGACGATCCCCTCCGGCAGGATCGCGCCCGGATGAACCTCTGCGCCCGTGACCGGGTTCGTGATCGCCGTCGACTCGACCTCGAGCGACTCGCCCGCCTTGACGCGCCAGTCGATCCCGTCGAAGTCGACCTCGTACGGCACCGGCTTGGGACCGTGCACGGTCGGCCATGTCCACGCCAGGATCTCCCAGGGACCTCCGAGCTCGCCCCCGACGAGCGTGGCGATGGCCTCTCGCTGTGCGTCGTCGGCGCGCTCGTCGACCAGGATCAGCGCCTCCCCGTTGCCCTCGTGAATCGCGCCGGGCCAGTTGACCGCGACGGTGAAGTTGAGGTCGTCGAGCGGGGTCTCGCCGAACGAGCCGTGCTCCACGTGCCAGGTCCACTGTCCCTCGCACTTGCCCGTGGACGGCAGGGCATTGAAGTTGCAGGGGCAGCCGTAGTCGCAGTTGCAGGCGATCCCGACGGTCCCCTGCATCTGCCAGCGGGTCGCCACGTCGGTCACCATTCGCAGAATATCCCTCCGCGAAGGGAGCGGACGCGCGGCACCCCCCTCAGGCCGCCGTCTGCTTTCGCAGCGCCCGCGGCACCACGAAGCGGATCCCCGAGCGCTCGTCGTCGATCGAGCAGGTCTTGTTGTCGATCAGGCCCAGCTTCTTGGCGTGGGGGATGAGCATCATCTGGCTGAGGTAGCCGTCGCGTCCCCGCTTGCGGGTGATCATCCACAGGTAGCCGGTGTCGCGCAGGCGGGCGCGATAGCGGGCCAGCGCCTCCTTGGCGTCGACCTCCGACTCCACGAGCACGATGGCGCCGTCGAGCTCCCCGGAGCGGACCAGGCCGCGGCCGATCGCCTCCTTCACGTCGCGGCGCAGGCCGGGACCGACGTCGCCCGCCACCTCGACGCGCTGGTCGGGCTTCACACCCAGCTTCTGGATCGCCGCCCGGTGGCTGTAGTCGCGTTCCTGGATCATCGTTCGCGCATGGAATTCTGCCATTAGCAGGGGCCGTTCCGGAAGGGCTGACCGAAGCGGTACCCTCCAGCCGAAAGACAGGAATCCGCGCGCACCCGGCCGAGCCGGGTGCTTGCGGCGCGGCGAAGGGAGATCGCATGGGCTTCATGGACAAGGCCAAGCAGCTCGCCGAGCAGGCGCAGCAGAAGCTCGACGAGGCGCAGAAGAACTTCAACCAGAGTGGCTCGCCGCAGGCGGAGCCGAGCGAGGGCGGGATCCGCTACGACGAGCACGGCCGGCCCGTCGCCGAGCCGGAGACCGAGAGCGCAGGCGCTACGCCGCCGCACGGTGACCCGCTCGCCGGACCGGCACC
>JBOGXS010000142.1:0-8833 GCA_050693815.1 Thermoleophilaceae bacterium
ATCGCCCACCGCCGCCTTCGCCTCGGCGGGGCGGCCGGCCTCACCGCTACCAAGGGGCAGCCCCGCGCTCACCACGAACGCCGCCCCGAGCGCCGCCAGGCCGCCAACCGGGGCCCCGCCCTGGATGCCGCTCAGCGCCCAGGCCGCCAGCCGCGACGGAACCGCCGCCACCGCCGACCACCACGGGAGCACCCGGCGGCCGGAGTAGTAGCTCACGAAGGCTGTCACCGCCGCGGGGTCGAGCTGGCGCCCCGCCTCCGCGCGAATGACGTCGAGCGCCTGCTTGTGCCGGCAGCCGGCGCGGTAGGCGCGATTCGACGTGAGCGCGTCGAAGGTGTCCGCCACGGCGATCACCCGCGCGCCCAGGGGGATCCGGTCGTCGCCCAGGCGGTCGGGGTAGCCGCGTCCGTCGAGCCTCTCGTGGTGGTGGCGCACGATCGCCGTCAGCTCCTCGTCGCCCAGGGGCGTGACCATCTGCGCGCCGTCCACGGGATGGCGCTTGATCACCTCGAACTCGTCGGCCGTGAGGCGACCGGGCTTCACGAGCAGCTCGCGCGGCGTCTCCAGCTTGCCGACGTCGTGCAGAGCGGCCGCGGTGCGGATGCGCGCCACGAGCTCGGGCCCCAGCCCCAGCTCCCGGGCGATGGCGTGCGCGTGTCGCGCGACCCGGCGCGAGTGGCCGTGGGTATCGGGGTCGCGCGCCTCCAGAGCCGCGGCCAGACGCACCAGCAGCTCCACCCGCCGCGCCGGATCGACGCCGGCCGGCTGGCCCAGCAGCCGGCGCGCGGAGGCCACGCGGCGCTCGGTTCGCAGCCGCCGCAGCCAGCCCCAAAGCATGAGCTCGGCGAAGACGATGTCGCGCGAGGGGGACCGGCGCGGCCACCAGGCCGAGCCTGCCGCCATCAGCGCGATCGAGAGCCCAACTGCGAGCAGGCTGGACAGCAGCCAGGAGCGGATGGCGCCGCCGGCGTGGAGGGCACCCGCGACCAGCCCGGGCAGCACCGTGACGATCAGGGTCGCCAGCGCGACCTGGGGGAGGAAGCGCATGCGCGCAGCGCGGCTCAGGCCGTCACGGCCCATGCTCACCCATCGGCGGCCGCGGGCGCTCCTTTAGCGGAACTTCGGGCCGCCTGGACGCGTCTCGGGGCAAGCGACACTAAGTGGAGCGTCCGCGCGGACCGCAGATATGATGCCGCGGCCTTGCCCTCCGGCATGCCACGTCGTCCCCTCGCCGCCGCCCTCGCCGCGGCCCTGGTGGCGTGCCTGCTCGCCGCGCCCGCCGCCCTCGCCGGCCCCTTCACGCCCGAGTCGGGCGGCTCCCCCAACGCCGACGACATCGACACGCTCTACAAGCTCGCGCTGTACGTCGCGATCGTGATCTTCCTGATCGTCGAGGGCACGCTGATCTGGGCGCTCGTCAAGTACCGCGGCCGCCGCACCGCCCCCGAGGCCGCTCAGATCAGGGGCAACACGCCGCTCGAGCTGGGCTGGACCGTGGCCGCCGCGCTCATCCTGGTGGTCCTCACCGTCGTCACCTTCCTGTACCTCGACGACATCCAGAACCCGCCCCCCTCCGGCCCGAACGGGCTGCAGGCCTCGCAGGCGCGCATCGCCTCGATCGACCAGCCCGAGCCGCCCGCCGGGGGCGGCCCGGTGCTCCCGATCGCCGTGAACGGCCGGCAGTACCTGTGGCGCTACGACTACCCGGGCGAGCCCAAGCTGTTCAGCTACCACACGATGGTCGTGCCGGTGGACACCACGGTGCTGCTCGAGGTCTCCGCCTCCGACGTGATCCACTCGTGGTGGATCCCGAAGCTGGGCGGCAAGGTCGACGCGGTGCCCGGCCACGTGAACGAGACCTGGTTCAAGATCCCCGCCGAGCGCGCCGGCCAGACCTTCAGCGGGCAGTGCGCCGAGCTGTGCGGGGTCAACCACGCCGACATGCGCGCCGAGGTGCGCGCGGTCACCCCCGAGGAGTTCGAGAGCTGGGCCGAGCAGCAGCGCAGCGCGATCGAGCAGGCCGGCGAGGAACTCGCCGAGCAGCGTGAGCAGCGCGAGGGGGGCGAGCGGTAGTGGAAGCCGGCACCGCGAACGGGCGCGGCGCCGCCCGCACCGCGGACGGGCGCGGCGTCGGTCGCCCCGAGATCGTCATGCACGGCCTGCGGCCGGAGCCGCGCGGCTGGCTTGCCTGGCTCACCACCACCGACCACAAGAAGATCGGGATCCTCTACCTGTTCGCGACGTTCGTCTTCTTCATCCTGGGAGGCGTGGAGGCGCTGATCATGCGCCTCCAGCTCGCCCAGCCGTCCAACACGCTCGTCGATCCCGAGACCTACAACGGGCTCGTCACGATCCACGGCACCACGATGATCTTCCTGTTCATCGTGCCGGTGCTGGCGGGCTTCGGGAACTACCTCGTGCCGCTCATGGTCGGCGCGCGGGACATGGCCTTCCCGCGCCTCAACGCGCTGTCGTTCTGGCTGCTCCTCTTCGGCGGGGTCGCCTTCTACGTGAGCATCTTCTTCGAGCCGCCCCAGGCCGGGTGGACGATGTACCCGCCGCTGTCCGACGACGCCTTCTCGCCGGGGGGCGGGGTCGACGCCTGGATCTTCCTGATCCACCTCACCGGCCTCTCCTCGCTGCTGGGCGCGATCAACTTCATCGCCACGATCCACAACATGCGGGCCCCCGGGATGGGCTGGGGCCGCATGCCGCTGTTCATCTGGTCGATCCTGGTCTACAGCTACCTGCTGGTGGCGGCCCTGCCGGCGGTCGGCGCGGCGGTGACGATGCTGCTCACCGACCGCCACTTCGGCACCGCCTTCTTCGACCCCGCCGGCGGCGGCGACCCGATGCTCTGGCAGCACCTCTTCTGGTTCTTCGGGCACCCCGAGGTCTACATCATGATCCTGCCCGTCTTCGGGATGATCTCGGAGATCCTGCCGGTGTTCGCCCGCAAGCCGATCTTCGGCTACAAGGCCATCGCGGCGGCCACCGTGGCGATCGCCTTCCTCGGCCTGCTCGTGTGGGCCCACCACATGTTCGCCACGCCCACGCCCACCGTGGTGCTGGCCTTCTTCATGCTGTCCTCGTTCACGATCGCGGTGCCGACCGGTATCAAGATCTTCAACTGGATCGCCACGCTGTGGCGCGGCCGGGTCGTGTTCAAGACCCCGCTCTACTTCGCCGCCGCGCTGCCGGGGCTGTTCGTGATCGGCGGCATCTCGGGCGTGATCCTCGCGATCTTCCCGGTGGACTGGCAGCTGCACGACACCTACTTCGTCGTCGCCCACCTGCACTACGTGCTGTTCGGCGGCTCTGTCTTCGGCCTGTTCGGGGGGCTCTACTACTGGTTCCCGAAGATGAGCGGGCGGCTGATGTCGGAGTCGCTCGGGAAGCTCTCGTTCTGGCTCATGTTCGTGGGCTTCAACGTGACGTTCCTCGTGCAGCACTCGATCGGCCTCGAGGGCATGCCGCGGCGCGTGTACGACTACTCCGAGGAGCTGGGCGTGTCGGGCTACAACCTGGCCTCGACCATCGGCGCGTTCATCCTGGGCATAGGGGTGCTGGTCACGGTCGTGAACGTGATCCTTTCGATCACGCGCGGCAAGCGGGCCGGAAACGATCCGTGGCAGGGCAACACGCTCGAGTGGTTCACGAGCTCGCCGCCCCCGGCCAACAACTTCGACGTGATCCCGCGCGTGCGCAGCGTCGAGCCGATGAAGGACATCCGTCGCGAGGTGCTGGCCGCCGGCGCCGCGAGGGAGACCGTGTCGCAGCCCGCCGCGCCGCGAGCGCTGTAGCCTCGGGCGGACCGTGAACGGCCTCCGACGCCTCGTGCTGGCGACCGGGATCGCCACCTTCGTGCTCATCATCGTGGGCGGGGTCGTGCGCGTGTCCGACTCCGGGCTGGGCTGCGGGCCGGCCGGCTCCGGCTTCCATGGCTGGCCCTTCTGCAACGGCGACGTGGTGCCGGGCGTGGACCTCAACGCGATCATCGAGTACGCCCACCGCGTGCTGGCGATCGTCGTGGGACTCATGATCCTCGGCCTGTTCGTGCTCGCCTGGCGCCGACATCGGCAGCTGCTCCCCACGACGGCCGCCCTGCTCGTGCTCGTGATCGCCCAGGGCGCTCTCGGCGGCGCGACGGTCGAGGAGAACCTGGAGGAGGCCTACGTGGCCGCTCACCTCGGGCTGGCGATGCTGCTGCTCGGGCTGCTGCTGCAACTCTGGCGGGGCGTGACCGGGGCCGGCACCGAGAGCGGCGGGCCACGGCTGCGCGGCCTGGCCGTCGCGGCCAGCGTGTCCGTGCTCTGCACCGTGGTGGCCGGCGGCTACATGGCGGGCACGCAGAAGTACGGGCGCGCCGACTACCAGCTCGGCGACGGCGCCCACCACGCCTGCGGCAAGGAGTTCCCGGCCTGCAACGGCGAATTCATGCCCTTCGGGGAGGCGCGCCTGGTGGACATCCACCTCACCCACCGCGCCTTCATGTACCTGGCCTCGATCCTCGTGATCGCGCTGGTGGTCGTGGCGCTGCGCCGGCGGGTGGCGGTCCGCTACGCGTGGGGGCTGGCGGCGCTGCTGGCGGTGCAGATCCTGGTCGGCGCTCTCAACGTGTGGCTCGAGGAGTACGAGCTGCTGATCCTGCTGCACCTCGCGCTGGGCACCCTGCTCTGGGCGGCGACGCTGGGCATGACCCTCCACCTGGCGCCCGCGCGCGAGCGGGCCCGCCGCAGGGAGGCGGTGGCGGCGTGAGAGACCTCGCGGCCCCTGACGAGCTCGCGGGCGGGCTCGCCAAGGAAGCAGGCTCGAAGCCGTGCTCGGCACGGCGAGAGCCGATGACGCCGGCGAGGGCGTCCGGGAGCCGTCAGGTCGCCGCCGACTACTTCGAAATGACCAAGCCGAAGGTGCAGTCGCTGCTGCTCTTCACCACGGTCACCACGATGTACGTGGCCGGCGACCCCTCGCTGGGGCTGGTGGCGCTCACCTGCCTCGGCGGCGCGCTGTCCGCGGGCGGGGCGGGCGCGATCAACCACGCGCTCGACCGCGATCTGGACCGGGTCATGAAGCGGACCGCCGACCGGCCGGTGGCGAGCGGCCGCGTCTCCCCGGCCGCGGCGATCGTGTTCGGGGTCCTGCTCGGCTGCGCCTCGTTCGCCCTGCTGGCGCTGGCGGTCAACCCGCTGGCCGCGGTGCTGTCGATGGCCGGCCTGCTCGGCTACGTGCTCGTGTATACCGCCTGGCTTAAGCGCCGGACGCCGCAGAACATCGTGATCGGGGGCGCGGCCGGCGCGGTGCCCCCGCTGGTGGCCTGGGCCGCCGTGACCGGCGAGCTGAGCGGCACGCCGCTCTACCTGTTCGCGATCGTCTTCTTCTGGACCCCGCCCCACTTCTGGGCGCTGTCGCTGCTGATGAAGGACGACTACGCACGCGCCGGGGTGCCGATGCTGCCGGTGGTGCGCGGCGAGGCCGAGACCCGCCGCCAGATCCTGCTCTACACGGTGCTCCTCTACGCGGTGAGCCAGCTGCCCTTCTGCGCCGGCGCCTTCGGGCTCACCTACCTGTTCTGCTCGGTCGCGCTGGGAGCGGCGTTCATCTACGGCGCCTGGCGTCTGCTGCGACGCCCGGAGCGCCGCACCGCGCTGCGCCTGTACCTCTACTCGCTCGCGTACCTGGCGCTCTTGTTCGGGGCGATGGTGGCCGACGCGCGGGTCGCTTAGAGCGGCCTGGCTGAACCGAGCCACGTCTCGCACGCCCTGCCTGCGACCGGTCTCAACTAGCGGTACTTCACATCTCCCGCCGTCAGCGCGGAGTCGAGATCCGCCGGGCAGCTGCCCGAGTCCTCGATCCACCGCACCTCGCCGAAGCCGGTCCGAAGCTGCGGATGCCCGCCTGCCCCAGCTCCCTGGCCAGGTCCCGATCCTTGTCCAGCACGTTGACGTATCCCCGGCGCACCTTCATCCCCCCGCTCGCGCCCAACAGGTCTCTTGAGCAAAGAGGTTCTCGGACCACGCTCGCCAAACGGCGCGCCGAGAATGCAACGGTTCTACGTCAGAAGCTCGCCCCGATGCTCGCATCGAAGGGCTCCTCTCGGAGCACCGTGAGAAGGTGGGTCACCCCTCCGACCGCTGCCGCGCCAGCTCGCGGCCCAGCGGCAACGTTCCTCCCTCGAGGCCCTGGTCGGCGCGGATCACGTGCATCACCGCGTTGATCAGCGCCAGGTGGGTGAAGGCCTGCGGGAAGTTGCCCAGGTGGCGTCCCGAGCGCGGGTCGATCTCCTCGGCGTAGAGGCCCAGCGGGCTCGAGTAGGAGAGGAGCTTCTCGCACAGGTCGCGGCCGCGCTCGATTTCGCCGATCTCCACCAGCGCCGACACCAGCCAGAACGAGCAGATCGTAAACGTGCCCTCCTCGCCCGCCAGGCCGTCGTCGGTCTCGTCGACGCGGTAGCGCAGCACCAGGCCGTCGTGGGTCAGCTCGTCGGCGATGGCCAGCACGGTGGCGCGGATGCGCTCGTCGTCGGGCGGCAAGAAGCGCACCAGGACCATCAGCAGCACCGAGGCGTCGAGCGCGTCGGTCTCGTAGTGCTGGCAGAACACGCCGCGCTCGTCGATCGCGTTGTCGAGGATGTCGCGCTTGATCTCGTCAGCGGCCGACTGCCAGCGCGCCGCGTGCTCGAGCTCCTCGCGCATCTCGGCCAGCCGGGCGCCGCGATCGGCGGCCACCCAGCACATCAGCTTCGACGAGGTGAAGTGCATGGGCTCGCCGCGGATCTCCCACACCCCGCGGTCGGGCTCGCGCCACTTCTCGAGCGCCGTGTCGACCTGCTTCTTGAGGATCGGCCAGAGCCGCTCCGGCAAGTGGTCGCGCGACTTGGTGTGCAGGTAGACGGAGTCGAGCAGCGCGCCCCAGACGTCGTGCTGCTCCTGGTCGTAGGCCCCGTTCCCGACCCGCACCGGCCGCGCCCCCTGGTAGCCGGACAGGTGGTCGAGCGTCCTCTCGGTGAGCACGTCCTCGCCGTCGATCCCGTACATGATCTGGAGGTCGGTCGACGCGGACTCGGCCACGTCGGCGATGAAGTAGAAGAAGTCGTTCGCCTCCCAGTCGAAGCCGAGCGTGTAGAGGCCCCAGAGCATGAACGTGGCGTCGCGGATCCAGGTGTAGCGGTAGTCCCAGTTGCGCTCGCCGCCCGGCGTCTCCGGCAGCGACGTGGTGGCGGCCGCCACCAGCGCCCCCGTCGGCGCGTAGGACAGCCCCTTGAGCGTGAGCGCGCTGCGCTGCAGCGCGGTGCGCCAGGGATGGTCCGGGAAGGTGCCGTGGTCGAGCCAGTGCTGCCAGTGGTGGGCCGTCCACACCAGCCGGTCGTAGGCCTCCTCGTAGGTGGTCGGCGCCAGGTGCTCCGACCACGAGAGCGACACGAACAGGGTGTCGCCCTCGTGCATCAGCGTGCGCCCGGTCGCGCGCGCGCCCTCGAACCCCACGTTCATGTCGGTGATCAGCCTCAGCTCGAAGCCCGCGCCCTCCGCCCGGCAGACCGCCTCGTGGTAGCCGGGTCCGCTGTGCTCCCAGGCGCCCGGCAGGCGCCCGTACTCGAAGTGCGGCTCGCAGTCGAGCGTGACCTGGACGTCGCCGTTGACGCAGCGGATCATCCGCAGCAGCACGTGGGCGGCGTCGTAGTCGGTCGGCGCGCGCCGGTGCGTGTGAGAGCGCTCGTGCTCGTGGTGCCAGGGACCGATCAGGAGCACGTCGCGCACGATGATCCAGCCGTTGCTGGTGCCCCAGCTCGTCTCGAGCACGTTGGTGCCGGGCAGGTAGCGCCGCGCGGCCGGCACCTCCACGTCCGCCGGGGCGAGGCGGAACGTGCCCGCGTCGCGGTCGAGCAGCGCCCCGAACACGCTCGGGGAGTCGAAGCGCGGCAGGCAGAGCCACTCGACGTTCGAGTTCGGCGCCACCAGCGCGCACGTCTCGCAGTCGGACAGGAAGCCGTACTCGGCGATCGGCGGGAACGGATCGGCGCCGATCCCCTGCTCGCGCGACCACTCCATCACAGGCGCCTCCCCGCGGCCTCGTCGAGCAGCACCGTGATCTCGCCCTCGACCAGCGAGCCCGGCGCGGCCGGATCGCGCCGCCCCGAGAAGGCCCGCGCCACCGCGTCCGCCTTGTCCTCCCCGGTCACGAGGAACACGATCCGCCACGAAGCGTTCACCACCGAAAGCGTAAGCGTGATTCGCGGGACGAGCGGGGCCATCCCCGGCATCGGGACCCCCACGGCGGCCCGCTCGCGCTCGCCGAGGGCGTCGTCGCCGGGGAAGAGCGAGCACACGTGGGCGTCGGGGCCGAGCCCGAGCACGATCAGGTCGAACGACGGCCGGCCGGCGGCCTCGAGCTCGCCGGCGTACTCCGACGCCCCCCGCTCCGGCCCGAGCTCGCCCTTCATGCGGTGCACGGCGGCGCCCTCGACCCTCCCGAGGAGCGCCTCGTGGGCCATGCGGAAGTTGGACTGCTCGTGGTCGGGCGCCACGCAGCGCTCGTCGGTGAACCACACCTCCACGCCGGCCCAGTCGCTTCGCAGCTCGGCCGCGCGCTCGTAGGCCCGGCGCGGGGTCGAGCCGCCGGTGAGGCAGACGTGCCCGGAGGCGCCGCGCAAGAGCTCCGCGGCCGCCTCGGCGGGCTCCTCGCTCACCTGGAATTCGGGGCTCACGAGACCAATCTACGGCACGAAACTGACGTTGACCGCGATATACGCGGCAAACGTAACGCTCGCGCCTCACCGCCGCGCGCGGCGGCTCCATTCGGGCCTACCGATCGTCGCACGTGTCGCGCATGGCCGGGC
>JBOGXS010000143.1:0-4880 GCA_050693815.1 Thermoleophilaceae bacterium
CCCCAGGACACGGGAGAACACCGCGAACCTGACGCCGCGGGAGATCGAGGTCCTCGAGCTCGTGGCCCAGGGACTCCACAACGCCGAGATAGCAGCGCGGCTGTTCGTTTCCAAGAGGACGGTCGACCATCACGTGTCGGCGATCCTCCACAAGCTCGACGTCCCCTCACGCGGCCAGGCCGTCGCCGAGGCCGCGCGGCTCGGGATCGCCGGGCCAACATAGGCATTCCGCTTCCTCAATCTGGGCGGGTCTTCCGATGCGCACCCGGGCTTCGCGCTCGAAGCTTCATGGCACATGCCCCACGCACCGGAAAGGAGAAAGCCATGCAGCTGTACCAGATCCTGCGCCGCTCCGGCTGGCGGACGCCCGAGGACCTAGAGGAGGCCGCGGAGCGCTCGACCCGGGTCGGCGAGGAGGAGATGCCGGACAGGGTCCGCTGGATCCGAACCTACACGCTCGGCGAGGCGGACGGCAAGGTCGGAACGGTCTGCATCTACGAGGCCGAGAGCCCGGAGGCGATCCGCGAGCACGCCTCGCGCGCCGTCCTGCCGGTGGACGAGATCGTGTCGGTGGCGGACACCGTGGTCGTGCGGCCCGATCCCACCCCTGCCAGCGCCTGAACCGCGGACAAGAGGAGGTCTGACATGAACCGTAGACACGTGCACGTCGCTGCCTTGATCGCCTTGTTGGCGGCGGGAACGCTCGCGTTCACCGCCGCTGCCGGAGGCGCCGACGATGACCGTGACCGCCGGGACCGGGGAGCGCGCGGGAGCCTCGCCCTGCGGCTCACCCCCGCTTATCACGGCACCGCCGACTTCCTCGACGTCTCGGCGGCGAAGACGGCCGGGTACGCGGAGCTCCGCGACGCCGATGGGATCGCCTGCATCGACCACCTGCGCAAGGGAGCGATGGGCGTCCACTACGTCAACGGCGCCCTCGTCGGCGACGCCTTCCTCTTCCCGGCGCGGCCGGAGGCGCTCGTCTACGAGCCGACCGGAGACGGCAAGCTCGAGCTCGTCGCGCTCGAGTACATCGTCTTCCAGAAGGCGTGGGACGAGACGCACAGGAAGCCGCCCAAGCTGTTCGGGCGAAGGTTCCACCTGATCGAGAAGCCCAACCGCTACGGCCTCGATCCCTTCTACGAGCTGCACGCCTGGCTCTGGAAGCCGAACCCGTCCGGGCGGTTCGCCGACTACAACCCGCGCGTCGCCTGCCAGTACAAGTTCACGCGTCCGTAGGTTCCGCCGGGACAGCACGCACCGGGAGGAATCATCGTCGGCGGGCCGTAACGGAGCGAGACCAGGAGCGCTGGGGAGAGGACGCGAGGCTGGTGGCCCTGCTGGGCGAGCAGGGCGCCGCCGGCTTTCGCGCGCTGCTCGACGAGGTCCCGAGGCCGTGGGCGTCCTCTGGGCGCTGCGGGCCGACGACGGGCGTATCCGGGACTTCGCGTTCGGCTACGGCAACGCGTCGATCCTGCGCAGCTTCCGGCTTTCGCCTTCCACCCACGAGCGCTACGCGCTGCTCGAGGCGCTTCCCCAGATGCGCGGAAGCCACGCGTTCGACGCCTACGTCAGCGTCTGCGAGACCGGCCGGCCGTGGGTGGAGGAGGTCAACTACGACACGCCGTTCGGCGACGGCTATATGCTCGGCACGTTCGTCCAGCGCACGGCCAAGCTCGGCGACGGGCTCGTCGTGTTCCCGAGACCAAGGTCGCCACGCTCGATCGGCGCCACTTTCCGTTGTTCGTCCCGCTCACGCTGCCGCCCTGACGCTGTTGTGCTGATCAGCGACCTCGGGACGCGCTCGACGAGTCATCCCCCTTCTTGCCACGGATGCGACCAGATCCAGAACGACGATCAGGATGAGCGCCGCGACCGGGGGGATGGCCGGGCAGACCGCGTAACCTCGGGGTGTCTGCGTCAGGCAACGGAGCTCCTCGTTACGGCTAGAACACGGGCACTCTCACCCGTCGTTGGGCGGTCGCCTTCACCTAGCCGGGCGCCCTCCGCAGACGGTAGAAGCGCTCGTCGAACTTGAACAGCCGCGCCAGCGCGTCCGGCTCGGTGTCCGCTCTCTCGACGTCGGTGATCTCCCAGTCGGGGAACGCTCGCTCCACGTCGGCTCGGCTTGCTCCACGGGGCAGCGGGCCTCTTCTCCGCGGCGCGAAGCAGTCGAGCAGCACCGTGGCCTCGTCGGCGCAGACGGCGCTCACCTCACGCCCCATGGCGGCCCGTTGGGCATCGGTGAGGCCGTGGAAGGTCCCGGTGTCCAGCACCAGGCGGAAGCCGGAACCGACACCAGCCCGCCCGAGCGCGGTGACGTCCCCGTGCACGAGCCGCACGTCGACGCCCGCCGCATCGACGCGCTCGCGGGCGCGCCGCATAGCCTTGTCCACGATGTCGACGCCGGTCACTCTCCAGCCCCGCCTGGCGAGCTGGACGCCCCAGACCGCGCTGCCGGTGCCCAGGTCGAGTGCGGGACCGTACGGCGGGTCACGCCCGTCCTCCTCGCGAACCACCAGCCCGAGGAGCGTGTTCGCGAAGGGCGGATGCTCTGAAAGGTCCTCCCAGGGATGGAAGCCGATCGCGTAGGCGAGTCTGTAGTTCATGGCTTCAGCAGAAGACCGCGACGTGGAAGGGGAGCTCGACCGACGTTCCGGTTGTCGTGTCGAAGGTGACCACCCTCATCACGTTGCCCGCGATCAGCTCCTCGATCCTGGCGCCGCCGGCGGGCGCTCCGGGTGCGGCGGCGCCGATGTCGCCGATCGAAACGAGGTAGGCGCACTGGCTGAGGTCGCGGTCGAAGGCGATGTCGACGCGGCCGTTGTCGGCCACTCCCTGATCGAACCCGGTCACGCCGCTGCCGCGAACCACGCTGTTGTGTGCGTTGTCGACTACGGCGAACAGCCTGGTGGCCGGCTCGCCGGGTGGGCCGGCCAGGCCCTGTGGCCCGGCGGGGCCCTGCGGCCCGGTGGGGCCGGGCGGCAGGTCGAGGCTCGACTCGTCGACGTCGGCGCCCTTGAGGCTCCCGTTCCTGATGTCCCTGCCCCTCAGGTTGTTGTTCCTGATGTCCTTGCTGCGCAGGTTGTTGTCCTTGACGTGCTTGGAGCGCACCGCGCTCTTCTTGATCTGGCCGGCGCCGATCAGTCGGGCAGCGTGGCTCGGCCCGCCGAGCGCCACGAACAGCGCCAGGCAGGCAACGGCTAGGGCGGCGAACCGCATGGAGCTCATGGTGATTCCTCCGTGGTTGTGAGCAGCGCCCGCAGAAACGCCTCCGGACGCTCGATATGGGGGACGTGGCCGGCATCCTCGATCACGAAGAACGCCCAGCGCTCGAACCGCTCCGCGTTTCGCTCGGAGGATGGGCCACCAGAAGGCGCGAGAAGACCCGGGCGCGAAGCGCTTCGGCGTCGCCGGGGCTGGTGAGGTTCGATCTGATGAGGACGGGTCCACTGACTGGATTTCCCCACAGGCGCAGCACGAGGGGGAGGTCTCTGTCGAGGCCTGCCGGTGCGCCTACGAGCACCAGGCGACGGACCCGGTGCGGGTGCGCAATGGCAAAGGCCATGCTGAAGAATCCGCCCATGGAGTTGCCGACAAGGTCAACTTGGTCGGCATCGATCGCATCGAGCAGGTCGAGCAGCCACTCCGCCGCGGCCCCGCGATAGTCGACCTCCCGGTAGTCGATCGGGTAGCTCAAACCCACAGCCCGGACGATCCGGGATGATCACGTGTCCGGGACCCGGCCTGCCAACGGCGCCCACTCGCTCGCTTGCGACAGGCCGCCGTGAACCAGCACCGTCGGGCGTGGGCCTTCGCCACGGACCAGCAGATAGGTGGCTCGCCCGTGCCGGTCGGTGATCCGACGACTCTCGGCCTCGAAGCCATAGCGCGCGAACAGCGCGAGACGCTCCCGCTCGAACGGCACCACGGGAGTCGATGAACCCGCCGGCAGCCGCTCGCGATTGCCACCGCCGCCGCGCCCCTTCGACGTCTGCTCACGGAGCAACAACGTCATCGGGTCATGTGGTTGTGCACGGGCCAGAACTGCGGCCGCGGCGGCGGGCCGGGCGCGCCGACGGCCTCGACGGCCGGCTTGAAGCGCTCTTCGAGGAACCGCTTCGCGTCCTCCTCGGACTCCCAGACCTCGATCACGCGCCAGCCGCCGTTCGGGCTGGGCCCGGCGAGGTGGCAGATGCCGCCCGCGGGGCCGTCCAGGCCGATCAGCTCCCTCAGCCGCTCGTAGACCTCCTGCGAGCCGTTGGGGTTGTCCATCATCATCGCGACCGCCATCCGTTCCTCCTGTTCGTGGCAGCGGGATCTCGTCCATCGACAGTACGGGCCCAGGGAGGGCCTCGCATCGGCCAGATCACCCAACTTCCGCCCCGCGAGGCGTGGGTGATTTCACCCACTCAGACCAGCCGGTGCTCGTGCGCGTAGGCGGTCGCCGCGGCGCGCGAGGGGACGCCCAGCTTGGCGAAGATGTTGCTCACGTGCCGGTCCACCGTCCTCACGCTGAGGACCAGCTCGGAAGCGATCGCCTTGTTGGCGGCGCCGGCGGCGAGGTGACCCAGTACCTCGAGCTCCCGCTCGGTCAGCCCATGAGCATCCCGGGCCGCGGCGTCCGAGGCGAGCGAGTCGAGGCGGGCCACGTCCGGCGCCGCTTCCAGCTCCACGAAGGCGGCGCGCGCCGCCTCGAGCTCGAGCGCGGCGGTGTCCTCGTCGCCGAGGGCGCGACAGGCCAGCCCCATCAGCACCCGCGCGCGAGCGGCCTCGTGGGGAGCGTCGAGCTCCTGCCATACCTGCCCGGCGGGGCGGAGCGCCGCCAAGGCGGCGCGGGGGTCGCCGCCCGCCAGCTCGGTAGCGCCGCGCGCGTGCGC
>JBOGXS010000144.1:0-3116 GCA_050693815.1 Thermoleophilaceae bacterium
GAGCTGGGCCTCGAGATCGGCCTGAGCGGGGCGGACCGGGGCGCGTCCGGGGCAAGGCGGCGCATGCGCGAGGCGGCCGACGCGGCTCGGATCGGGCGCTCGCTCGCCGGCGGCGGGGGCGCGATCCTCTACGAGCAGCTCGGCGCATACCGCTACCTCGTCCACATGGAGCTCGACGAGGCGCCGCACGACCGCTACGGGCAGGCCGTGGAGGCCCTGATCGAGTACGACGCGCGCCGCGGCGCCCAGCTCGTGGAGACGCTCGAGCGCTACCTAGGCGCCCGCTGCAGCGTGGCGGCGAGCGCGCGGGCCCTCTACATCCACGCCAACACGGTGCGCCAGCGCCTCGAGCGCATCGCGCAGGTCACCGGGCTGGACCTGCGCACGGCGGACCTCCTGTCGCTGGAGCTGGCGCTCAAGGTGGCCCGGCTGCACGCCGCCGGCGCTGCGCCACCCAGACCCTGAAGACGAGATAGCCCAGCACGTGGGCGAGCAGCACGAGCAGCACCCACCACGCCTTGTAGAGGAAGGCCAGGTCTCGCTCGGACCAGAGGTCCCACACGGTCAGGTAGATGCAGATCGCGAGCGCCACCAGCAGGATCGGCGGCACCTGGCCGGTGAGGGCGAAGAGGAGCACCTCAGAACAGTTGCAGGTACCGGTCTACCTCCCACTGGCTCACCTGGTCGTGCCACTCCTGGAACTCCTCCTGCTTGGTCCGCACGAAGTAGTCCACGTAGTCCTCGCGGCCGGTGTTGCCGAGCGCCGTGCGCAGCACCTGACAGCGCTCGAGCTCGCGGGTCGCGTCGAGCAGGTTGCCCGGCAGCAGCTCCACGCCGAGCTCGGCGCGGCGCTCCGGGCTCAGCTCGTGCAGGTTGAGCTCGGTGGTGGGCGCGCCCGGGTCGAGCTCGCGCTCGATCCCGTCGAGCCCGGCGGCCAGCACGGCCGTGGCCCCCAGGTACGGGTTGCAGGAGCCGTCGACCGTGCGGTCCTCCACCCGCCCCGCCGCCGGGATGCGCAGCATCTGCGTGCGGTTGTTGTAGCCGTATGACACGTAGACCGGGGCCCAGCTCGAGCCGCTTCGCGTGCCCACCACGAGCCTCTTGTACGACCCCACGGTGGGCGCGGTCAGGGCGATGTATGCCTTGGCGTGCGTCTTCAGCCCGCCGATGAAGCTGTACGCGAGCGGCGACAGGCCCATGCCGCGCGGGTCGTCGGAGGGTTCGACATCGAACAGGTTCTCGCCGTCCTTCCAGAGGCTCATGTGGAAGTGGCAGCCGTTGCCGGTCAGGTGCGAGAACGGCTTCGGCATGAAGGTCGCGATCAGGCCGCGCTCCGGCGCGAGCGACTCGACCATGTAGCGGAAGAAGATCGCCCGGTCGCAGGTGGTGAGGGCGTCGGCGAAGTCGAAGTTCTGCTCGAACTGGCCGTTCGCGTCCTCGTGGTCGTTGGCGTAGTTGTTCCAGCCGAGCCCGGTGACGTACTGCGAGATCTGCGACATGAAGTCGAGGTTGCGCGTGAGCGCGCGCATGTCATAGCAGGGCTGGTCGAGGGTGTCGAGCGAGTCGGCCAGCTCGATCGTGCCGTCGTCGCGCCTGCGCACCAGGAAGTACTCGAGCTCGCAGCCGAGCATCAGCTCGTATCCGAGCGAGCGGGCGCGCTCGAGCTGACGGCGCAGGATCGTGCGCGGGCAGTAGGGCCACTCCTCGCCCTCCACGTGCACGTCGCATGCCAGCCGCGCCACGTTCGGCCTCCACGGCAGTGGGGTGAACGAGCGGACGTCGGGCATCGCCGCCATGTCCGGGTCGTTGGGCTGCTGCCCGATCGGTCCCGCCGCGAAGCCGGCGAACCCGGCGCCGTCCGCGAGCAGGCCGTCTAGGTGGCGGGCCGGCACGAGCTTTGCGCTCGGCTTGCCGTGCATGTCGACGAACTGCGCGAAGAGGAACTCGACGCCGTTCTCGCTCAGGTAGCGCTCGACCTCCTCGCGCGACTGCGGCGCGGTGAAAGACGTGTTCATGCCGGGCACGCTATCCCCTGGCCGGGGCCCGTCCAATGTGCGATCCGCACACAGCACCCGCGGAAAATGTGCGCGGCCGGCCATTGGGACGGCACGAGGGCGTCCTTACACTCGCTCGCAGGCAGATGTGCGGAATCGTCGGACTGTTCTCGAAGTCGCCCGAGCTGAGCGAGCGCCTCGGCGCGCATCTGGGCGAGATGCTGCGCCAGCTGGGCGATCGCGGCCCCGATTCCGCCGGAGTGGCCTTCTACCGCGAGCCGGCGCCCCCCGGCTCATCCAAGGTGTCGCTGTTCAGCGCCGACCCGCGCCAGGACTGGGCCGGCGTGAGCGCCGCGCTCGGCACCGCCGAGCCCGACGTGCGCGCGAGCCACGCCGTGTTCGTGGTCGAGGCCGAGGCCGCCGAGGCGGAGCGCTGGCTGCGCGATCGCTATCCGGAGCTGAGCGTGATGAGCGCGGGCACCACGATCGAGATCTACAAGGAGGCGGTCCGGCCCGAGCGGTTCGTCGAGGCGTTCGCGCTCGCGGACCTGGGGGGCAGCCACGCGCTCGGGCACACCCGCATGGCGACCGAGAGCAAGGTGACGACGGCCGGGTCGCACCCGTTCTCCACGGGCCTCGACCTGTGCCTGGTGCACAACGGCTCGTTGTCGAACCACAACCGGCTGCGCGAGCGCCTGCGCGCCGAGGGCTTCGAGTTCCAGACCGAGAACGACACCGAGGTGGCGGCGGGCTACCTCACGTGGCGGCTGCGTGAGGGGGCCTCGCTCGAGGCGGCGCTCGAGGGCTGCCTCGAGGACCTCGACGGCTTCTACACGTTCGCCGTCGGCACCAGGGACGGCTTCGCCGTGCTGCGCGACCCGATCGCCTGCAAGCCCGCGGTGATGGCGGAGAGCCAGGACTGGGTCGCGATGGCCTCCGAGTACCGCGCCATCGCCGTGCTGCCGGGGGCCGAGCAGGCCGAGACCTGGGAGCCGGACCCCGGCCGGGTCTACAGCTGGGAGCGGGCACTCGTCTGATGGCGGCCCTGGAGAGCGGGGTCGAGACGACCTCGGTCGACCTGGCCCAGATTCCGCTGCGCGAGCTGAACGCCGCCCTGCACGC
>JBOGXS010000145.1:0-5530 GCA_050693815.1 Thermoleophilaceae bacterium
GGCGCCGCCGGCGCCAAGAAAGGAGCCTCGGAAAGATGGAGGGGAACACGCCCGTGCTCGCGCTCGAGCGCGTGAGCAAGAGCTTCGGCCCGGTTCAGGCCCTGAGCGAGGTGGACTTCGAGGTGCGTCCGGGTGAGGTGGTCGCCCTGGTCGGGGACAACGGTGCCGGCAAGTCGACTCTGGTGAAGACGATCGCGGGGATCCACCCGGCTGACGGGGGACGCGTGCTCTTCGAGGGCCAAGAGGTTCGCATCGGCGGCCCCACCGACGCCGTGGCGCTCGGGATCGCGACCGTCTACCAGGACCTCGCCCTGTGCGACAACCTCGACGTGGTCGAGAACCTCTTCCTCGGCCGCGAGGAGGGCGGCTTCGCCCTCGACGAGACTTCGATGGAGAAACAGGCCGGTCAGCTGCTCGGCCGCCTCGCCGTGACCATCGTGAACCTGCGCTCGGAGGTGGGCACGCTGTCCGGTGGCCAGCGCCAGCAGGTGGCAATCGCCCGCTCGCTGCTTGGCAACCCCAAGGTGGTCGTGCTCGACGAGCCCACCGCGGCGCTGGGCGTGCGGCAGACGGCGCAGGTTCTGGCGTTCATCAAGCGGCTGCGTGAGGAGGACCACGCCGTGGTGGTGATCAGCCACAACCTGGCCGACGTCTTCGCGGTGGCCGACCGCATCTTCGTGCTGCGGCTCGGTCGCAAGGCGGGCGTGTACAAGGCGTCGGAGACGAGCCAGGAAGAGGTCGTGGCCGCGATCACAGGCGCGGGCGCCGCGACGAACGGAGGCGGATCATGACGACGACGGGCGCGACGGCCACGGCCGACGTCGAGGACGGCCAGCCGCGGCTCGACATCATGCGGCGGTTCATCCAGGGCGACCTGGCCGCCCTGCGGGTGGTCATCGTCCTGGCCGTGATCTGGTTGATCTTCTACGTCCAGGAGGACCGCTTCCTCAGCTCGATCAACCTGACCAACCTGGTGCTCCAGGCGACCGCCGTCGGGCTCGTCGCGATCGGAGTGACGCTGGTGCTCCTGCTGGGCGAGATCGACCTCTCGGTCGGCGCCGTCAGCGGGCTCTGCGCCGCGATCATGGCGGTGCTGGTCCAGAAGGAAGGCTGGTCGCCGTACCTTGCGATCGCCGCGGGAATACTGGCCGGGACGGCGATCGGACTGTTCCAGGGCTCGGTGTTCACGCGCTTCGCGATCCCGTCCTTCGTGGTGACCCTGGCCGGGTTGCTCGCCTGGCCTGGGGCGCAGCTCGAGGTGCTGGGCGAGACCGGCACCGTGAACATCACCGATCCCAAGGTCGTCGGCCTCGTGAGCACGTTCTACGACGGTGCCGTCGGCTGGATCATCGCGATCGCCGCGATCGCCGCGTTCGCGGCACTCTCGCTGTTGGGGCGTCGACGGCGCATGCGCGAGGGGCTCACAGCGCCACCACTCGGCGCACTGATCACGCGGATCGTGCTGGTGGCGATCGCCGTGCTGGTGGCGGTCTGGGTGCTGAACGACGATCGCGGCGTGCCGCTCGCGTCACTGATCCTGGTCGGATTCGTGCTGCTGTTCCACTACCTCACCACGAGGACGACGTTCGGCCGGCACATCTTCGCCGTGGGCGGCAACGCGGAAGCGGCGCGGCGGGCGGGCATCAACGTCACGCGCGTGCGGGTGATCGTGTTCATGCTCGCCTCGACCATGGCCGCGATCGGCGGCATCATGGCCGCGTCGCGGCTGCTCGCCGTGAACCAGTCTTCGGGCGCCGGAGACTTCCTGCTGCTCGCAATCGCCGCTCCTGTGATCGCGGGCACGAGCCTGTTCGGGGGCCGCGGGAGCGTGTGGCACGCGTTGCTCGGCGCGCTGGTGATCCAGTCGATCTCGAACGGGATGGACCTCCAAGGGCTCGAATCGTCTGTGAAGTTCATGGTCACCGGCGCGGTGCTGCTGGCGGCGGTGGTGATCGATGCGATTGCGCGACGCCAGCGCCAGGCGGCAGGGCGGGTATAGAGGCGGTCGTCCACCGGGAGCCCGCCGTCCCTGAGGATCCGCTTCGGGCCGGGCTGGTCGGCTACGGGCTGGCCGGCTCGGCCTTCCATGCGCCGCTGATCGAGGCGACGCCGGGCCTGCGGCTGGCGTCGGTGGTCACGAGCCGTCCCGAGCGCGCGGAGCGGGTGCGGGAGGAGCACCCGCACGCTCGGGTGTTGCCGGACGTGCGGGAGCTCCTGGCCGACGCCGGCTCGCACGACCTGATCGTCGTCGCCTCGCCCAACAGCACGCACGTCCCGTTCGGGCTGGCGGCGCTCGAGGCGGGACTCCACGTCGTGGTCGACAAGCCGCTCGCGGGGAGTGTGGCGGACGCGCGCCGCCTGGTTTCGGCCGCGGCGGAGGCGCCGGGACTGGTATGCGCGGTGTTCCACAACCGGCGCTGGGACGGCCACGTGCTCACCCTACGGCGCCTGCTGCGCGAGGGAGCGCTCGGCGAGCTCTGGCGGCTGGAGTCGCGGCTGGACCGCTGGCGGCCGCGCGTGCAGGCCGGCGCCTGGCGCGAGGACGCGGTGGCGGGGACCGCCGGCGGCGCCCTCTTCGACCTCGGCCCGCACCTGATCGACGGTGCGCTGTGGCTCCTCGGTCCCGCCGTGCGCGTGTACGCGGAGGTGGATCGGCGCAGGGAGGGGGCCGCTGTGGACGACGACTTCTTCGTCGCGGTCACGCACTCGTCGGGCGCCCGCTCGCATCTGTCCGCCGGGCTGGCCGCGGCGCAGGCAGGCCCGCGGCTGCGGGCACTGGGCTCGCAGGCTGCCTACGTCAAGTGGGGGATCGATCCGCAGGAGGCCGCCTTGCGAGGCGGGGAGCGTCCCGACGCTCCCGGCTTCGGTCGGGAGGACCCCGCGGACTGGGGCACGCTCGGCGCCGGCGACGCCGCCGCGCCGGTCGAGACGGAGGCCGGCCGCTACCTCAGCTTCTACGAGGAGATGGAGCACGCGATCCGTGCCGGGGGTCCCCCTCCGGTGCCGCTCGACGCGGGCGTGGCGACGCTGGAGGTGATCGAGGCGGCGTTCGAGAGCGCGCGAAGCGGGCGGACGGTGGCGCTCGGGGGCTGAGCTCGGCCGGGCCCGAGCGGTCAGCGCGCCTCGGCCGCGACCGAGCGGGCAGCCGTCGCACGTTTGTCTCACGAGCGCGCCCATCCGTGCGTCTTTGCGCCGTACGGTCGGGGCCGTGGCGCGCGAGCGGGGACAGGCGACCATCGAGTGGATCGGCCTCCTGCTCGCGATCGCGCTCGTGCTGGGTGCGCTGGCCGAGCTGGCGGCGCCCCGCCGGAGCGCCGAAGACCACGACCTCGGAAAACGCTTGGCCGCTCGCATCGCCGCGCCGCTGCGGGTCGGATCCGGGCCGTCCCTGCGCTCGGGCCGCCAACGGCTGTCCCGCGCGGGGCCGATGGCTCCGCCGCCTCGGACCCCTCCCGCTCCGCCGCCCCGCGCTCGTCTCGCTCCGCCGCCGCGCGCCCGCTCGGCTCCGCCGCTTTCGCGCACGCGCGTCGCGGACGCATTCCGGCGACTGCGCGGCGTCGAGCGCGTGGCGAGGCGGGCCTGGATCGTCTGCCTCGGCTACCGCCGCTTCCGCTACGAGCTCGAGCATCCCCGTGGGCCCAACGAGCCGCTGCCTCTCGACGAGGCGCTGCGGATCGCGGACACGTGCCTGAACCCGTACGCCTACCTGGTCGAGGACTGAGCCTGCCGATGCACGGGCTGACCCGGATCCACCTCCTCGCCGCCCGGGCTTGGGCTGCGCTGGCGACGGGAGCGGGCCTCGGTTTCGTCGTCCGGGATTTGTTCGATCTTCGCCAGCCTTGGGTCGCGCTCGCCTGGGGAGGGGGAGCGCTACTCGCGGTGGCGCTCGGTGGAGGCGGGCGGCGTGGCTCGCCCGACCGCGCTCCCTCGCCCGACCGCGCTCCCTCGCCCGACCGCGCTCCCTCGCCCGACCGCGCTCCCTCGTCCGACCGCGCTCCCTCGTCCGACCGCGCTCCCTCGCCCGAGGGTGGCCAGGCCGCTGTCGAGCTCGTCGCGCTCGTCCTGCTCGTCGCTCTCGCCCTCGGCGCGCTCGCCACGTTCGCCTTTCGCGTGGACGGCCGTCCCATCGGAGGGTTCCTCGCCTTCCGCGTCCTGTGCCCGATCACGGGCGACTGCAACGGCAGCGACAGGGCGCTCGTCCGAGCCTATGGCCCCCGCGATGCCGCGCTGGTCCGCCGGCACGCTCCGAGCCTCGTCTACGAGCCGGGTGAGCGGCAGCTGCCGGTCGACTGGCGCCGCTGCCGTCGCGCCGAGTGCGCCGAAGCCCCGGACGAGCGCGGCCTCGACGTCCACCGCACCGACTCCGGCGGGCGCGCGACCGTCTTCACGCGCGTGCTGCGTCGCGGCGGCCGGACCTACCTCCAGTACTGGCTCTACTTCCCCGACTCGAACACCACCTGGGCCGGCTCCGACAAGGCCTGGGAGGCGGCGTGGCTGTTCCCCCGGCTGGCGGGGATCGTGGATCGGGTGCCCACCTATCCCGGCTTTCATCGCGACGACTGGGAGACGTTCGCCGTGCGCCTCGATCCGGACGGGACCGCCTGGGTGCGGGCCAGCTCGCACGGCCACTGGCAGGGCTGCAAGGAGGCCGAGTGCCGCAACCGCTGGATGGCCGGGACGGGCTGGACACGCGTGTCGCGCGGCAGCCACGCCGGGCACATCCCGTTCCGGCGCGAGCGGGTCGGGCCTCTCCAGCCGACTGTGCGCCGCAGCCCCTTGCCGCCGGGCACCGACCCGCAGCGCTGGCGGCGCATCGCCCAGCTGCCGGGCCACGACCTGGACGAGCGCACCACCACGACCGAGGGCCTCCGCCTGATCCCGCTGGAGACCCACGACCGGCGCGCCTACCGGCGTAACGACACCGGCGTGGCACCGCCCTGGCGAAAGGACGTCTACCGCGACCCGGAGAGCGACGAGTCGTGATCGCGTCCGAGAGCACCCGATCCCGAGCGACCCTCGCCGGGACATCCCGGGTCGGGCCACGCTATCTGGATCGACCGCGCTATCCGCGGCAGATCCAGATCGCGTGAGCGGGCGTTGGCCCGGCGCCGCGATCGCGATTACCCTGGAAACGGCATGGAAAATGCGGGTCAGGGCGTTTCACCGCGCCCACGCAGGGAAGCCGGCGCCCCATGAAGGTCGGGCTGGTGCTCGGTGGGGGCGGCGTGCTCGGGGGCGCGTGGCTCACCGGCGGCCTGCACGCGCTGACGCGCGAGACCGAGTGGGACCCCGCCAGGGCCGAGTACATAGTGGGCACCTCGGCGGGCTCGATGATCGGCGCCCTGGTGGCCGCGGGGGTGCCGCCCTGGTTCATGGTCGCCCACTCGCGCGGCGAGTCGTTCGAGGAGGTGGTGGATGCGCACGGGCGACCCGCCTCGGAGGCCGATCGCGCCGCCGGCGCCGTGTTCCGTCCCCACCGGGCCATGCCCTCGATCGGGCCAGGCTCGTGGCGCCTCGCCCTGTCCAGCCT
>JBOGXS010000146.1:0-3220 GCA_050693815.1 Thermoleophilaceae bacterium
GCGGTACGGGGAGGAGCCGTCGCCGGGGAGGCCGGAGCCGGAGCGGGCGCGTAGGAGGTGCGCGGCATCGCGCGCGTGGAGGCGGTGGCGTCGAGCGCGCGGGTGGAATCGACCTCGCTCAGGGCCAGGCGCTGCGTGGCGTCGGTCGCCTCGCCCTGGAGCCCGGCCTCGAGCGCCTGGGCCATCTCGAGCGCCGAGCGGTAACGGCCGCCGGGGTCGCGCTCCAGGCAGAGCCGGATCGCGTCGTCGAGCTCGGGTGGCACCTCGGGCCGGAGGTCCGCCACGGGCTGCACGGCGTCCTGCTGCTGCTTGAGCGCGAGCTCGGTCAGCGACGAGTACTCGTGCGGCAGCCGTCCCGTCAGGAACTGATAGGTGCAGACCCCCAGGGAGTAGAGGTCCGAGGCCGGGCCGGCCTCGTCCCCGCGCGCCTGCTCGGGCGACAGGTAGGCGGCCGTGCCGAGCACCGCCCCGACCTGTGTGATGCGGGTCTGCTCGGCCGCCTTGGCGATGCCGAAGTCGGCCAGCTTCGTGGTGCGCATCTCCTCGGCGATCAGCAGGTTGCCGGGCTTGACGTCGCGGTGCACCACGCCGGCGCGGTGCGCGTAGTCGAGGCCGTGGCAGGCGTCGCGCACGATCTGCACCGTCTCCTCGACCTCGAGCCGCTTGCGCTCGCGCAGCAGGTCGGCGCAGGAGGGGCCGTCCACGTACTCCATGACGATGTAGTGGCGCTCGCTGTCGGGGTCCTGGCCCGAGTCGAACACCTGCACGACGTTGGGGTGCTGGAGGCGGGCGGCCGAGAGCGCCTCACGCCGGAAGCGGGCCACGAAGTCCTCGTCCTCGGCCAGGTGCTCGGCGAGCAGCTTGACCGCCACCGCGCGCTCCAGCACCGAGTCGGTGGCCTGGAAGACCGTGGACATGCCGCCGGCGCCGAGCCGGCGCTCGATGCGGTAGCGGCCGGCGACCGTCTGCGGCCGGTTCAATCGTCGTCCTCTCCGGGCACGAGCGTGCCTCCACCTTCACCCTGGCCCGGGATCTCGCCGCCCTGCCCGGGCGGCGGCTCTCCGTCCTGCCCCGGCGGCGGCTGCTCGTCGCCGCCATCCTCCTCCGGCGGGGGCTCCTCCACGGTCTCCTCGGGCAGCGTCTCGGTCGGGAGCGTGTCGGTGTCGGTCTCCTCCGGGATCGGCGCGGGCTCGGGCTCGGCCGGCTCCTCCCGGCACTGCTCCTGGACCAGCTCGAAGAGCCGCTCGAAGCTCCGCTCCAGCGCGTCGCGGACATCGGGGTCCACGTCGTCCGGAAGCGAGTCGATCGTGTTCTGCACCGCGGTCGTGTTCGGGTCTTCGCCCCCGGTGATGTCCGCGCACGCGGCACCTTCGGGGAAGTCGAAGCGGTTCTGGATCGAGTCGAGCTGGCTCTGGAGCGCCGCGGCCGACTCGGCCGGGATCGGCGCCCCCTCCTCCTCGGCGCCGCCGCAGCCCACGACCAAGACGAGCAGCGCGACGGTTGCCGCGCGCGCCCTCACTGCCCCGCGTAGAGCCGTTCGGCGAGCACCATCGGCAGGCCGGCCCGCTCGATCGCCGCGGCGGCCTCGTCGATCGGATACTCGACGCGATGCCAGTGGGCCGTCCATCCCTCTGTGTCTAGCAGGAGCCACGCCGCCCGTGGGTCACCGTCGCGTGGCTGGCCCACCCCGCCCGGGTTGAGCAGCCACTGGCCCTCGCCGAGATCGCAGTCCAGGCCGGCTGGGGCCTGCGCGCCCTCCACCTGCCCCTCGGCCGCGCGGCGGAACCAGAGGGCCACGTGCGAATGGCCGATCGCGCCCACGCGCACGTCCATCAGGTCCATGCACTCGTCGGCCTGCCAGGAGGAGAGGACGTACTCCCAGACCGGGTCGCGCGGGGAGGCGTGGTAGAGGCCGATCGGGAGGCCGGCCTCGGTGGGCCTGAGAGCGCGCAGGAACTCCAGCGCCTCGCGCCCGATGTTCTCGCGCGTCCAGAGGGCGGCGGCCGCGGCGCTGGAGGAGAAGTCCGCGATGTCGATGTCCCCCGTGACCACGAGGTCGTGGTTCCCGGCCAGGCACAGGTGGCAGCGCCGGCGAGCCAGCTCGACGCAGTCGTCGGGCTGGGCGCCGTAGCCGACCAGGTCGCCCAGGCACCAGATCTCGTCGACGCCGGCCGCCCCCACGTCACGGAGCACGGCCTCGAAGGCCGGCAGGTTGCCGTGCACGTCCGAGAGCAGGGCGATGCGCATGGGAGGTGCCTTCTACAGTGTCCGGGGAAATGAAGGGGGCTTCGCGATTGCGGCTGCCGCTGGCGATCCTGGTGGCGGTCGCCGCCGCCGGGGCGGCCACGTTCCTGCTTCGCCCCCGCAGCGGAACGATCGACCCCGCCGCGGTGGACGTGAAAGGGTACTTCACCGCCTTAGAGCTCGAGCGGGCGGAGGACTTCCGCAGCGTCCAGCGCCTGCTCGGCGTGGGTGGCCTCTTCGTCGGCACCGGCACGCTCGCCCTTCTGGCCTGGCGCCCGCCGCGACGCGTCTTCGATCGCCTGGCCCGGCGCCCGATCCTCGGCGGGGCGGCGGCCGGGGCGGCGATATCGCTGCTGCTCGTGCTGGTCGAGCTGCCGCTCTCGGCCTGGAGCCATGAGCGCGCCGTGGACGTGGGGCTCTCGACCCAGGCCTGGCTCGACTGGCTCGCCGACGTGGGCAAGGCGGCCGGCATCGACGCCGCCTTCGCCGCCGCCGGCGGGGCGCTCGCGCTGGCCCTCCTGCGCCGCTTCCGGCGCCACTGGTGGGCGCCCGCCTCCGCCGTGATCGTGGCCTTCGGCGTGATCACGATCTGGCTCTTCCCCGTTGTGATCGACCCGATCTTCAACGACTTCGAGCCGCTGCGCCCGGGCCCGACCCGCTCGGACGTGCTGGAGCTGGCCGAGCGCGCCGGAGTGGACGTGGGGGAGGTCTACCGGGTCGACGCGAGCCGGCGCACCACCGCCGCGAACGCCTACGTCGGCGGGCTTGGGCCCTCGAAGCGGGTGGTGCTCTACGACAACCTGATCGCCGGCTTCCCCCGCGACGAGGTCCGCATGGTGGTGGCCCACGAGCTGGGCCACCAGAAGCGCAACGACCTGATCCGCGGGCTGGTCTGGCTGGCGCTCGTGGCGCCCGCCGGCATGTTCGCTGCCCAGCGCCTCACGGAGGCGTTCGCCCGCCGCGAGCGCCTCGGCGA
>JBOGXS010000147.1:0-6862 GCA_050693815.1 Thermoleophilaceae bacterium
GGCCGGCGCTTCGCCCGCCGCCGGCGGCCGGGAGCGCCCCAGGTGCAGGGTCGCTGGTCGCTCACCGCGCCGCTGTTCGCGGATGCCCCCACGCACGGACCGCGCATGCGTGCCCTGGCCGAGCTGCTGCTCGAGCGTTACGGGATCGTCACCCGCGAGACGGTGCTGGCCGAGGGAATCCCGGGCGGGTTCGCCGCGCTCTACGGGGAGCTGGCCAACCTGGAGACGCTGGGCACCGCGCGGCGCGGCTACTTCGTGGAGGGCCTGGGCGGCGCCCAGTTCGCGCTGTCGGCCGCGATCGAGCGGCTGCGCACGATGCGCACCGACGAGCCGGCCGGCGCGCTCGTGCTGGCCGCCACCGATCCCGCCAACCCGTTCGGCGCCACGCTGCCGTGGCCGCGCCGCGAGGAGGAGTCGGGCCGCAGGCCCTCCAGGGTGGCGGGCGCGTACGTCGTCACGATCGACGCCGAGCCCGCGCTCTACGTCGAGCGCGGCGGCAGGGCCCTTCTGCCGCTGGGCGACCCCGATCCCGAGCGGCTGTGCGCCGCCCTCGAGGCGCTCGCCGAGGCGGTCCGGCGCGGCCGCGTCCCGCGGCTCGGGATCGAGCGATTCGACGGCGAGCCGGTGGTGGGCTCGCCAACAGGCGCCCTGCTGGTCGAGCTGGGCTTCCGCCAGGGCCCGCGCCGGCTGACGCTCAGCGCCTGAGGCGAGTCAGGTCCGAAACAGCTCGTCGAGCTGGAGCGTCGGTGGGCATGATGCCGAGCCAGCGGCTCGGCTAGTGCGGGCTGCCGTCGCGCTCATCTGGGCACACACAGGATAAGCCCACCCCGCTTCCTCGCCCCGGCACGCGGCATTGGCGAGAGCTTTTACTCGCTCTCCGCCCGCTGGCACGCCACGCTGCGCCTGCCCGCCCGGCTGCGCGCGGCGACGACCGGGAGCACGACCTCGGAGACCGTCGCCCTGCGACCCTAGACGGCATGCCCGAGGGCGACAGCATCGACGCGGCGGCGCGGCGGGCGACCTCACCCTCCTACTGGTGCCCGTCGTGCCAGGTCTAAGCGGCAAGCACCTGGCTCGGCCGGGTGCGCGCGGATCGCTCATCAGGGTCGGGCACAAGGGCGCCGCCCACGTGGCGCCGGGCAACACGATCGAGAGCTTCAAGGCTGCCCTCGAGCACGGCGTGGACATGATCGAGTTCGTCGTGCTGCGCACGGGCGGCGGCCGGCTGGTGCTGGCCCACGACTACGACGACGCCGACTCGCGGGACTGCCTCACGCTCGAGCAGGGACTCGACCACTTCGCGGGCGAGGCCTACGCGACCGTGGAGCTCGACGTGGACATGAAGCTGCCCGGCTACGAGCACGAGGTGGCCGGCGGCCTGGCCGAGCGGGGGCTCGCGGAGCGCTCGCTCGTCTCGACGATGTACACCGAGAGCCTCGACCGGCTCGGCGAGCTTGCTCCCGGGCTGCGGCGCGGCTGGTCGGTCCCGCGCGTGCGGCGCGACTACGTGCGCTCGCCGCTGGCCGTGCCCGCGTACGCGATCGCGCGCGTGATGCGGGCGCGGCTCCCGCGAGGCGCCGCCGCGCGCATCCGCGCCGGCGGCTGCGAGGCGATCATGTGCCACCAGATCCTCATGAGCGGCCGGCTCGTGAAGGCCGTGCACGCGGCCGGCGGGCAGGTCTACGTCTGGACCGTGGACGACGCGCGCCGCATCCGCGCGCTGGAGGAGCTGGGCGTGGACGGGGTCATCACCAACGATCCACGCCTCTTCGAGGCAGATGCCAGCCGGGGGCTCACGCCCCCGGACCTCCACTGATTCCTGGCCGGTCTACGGTCCTACGGAGCAGGTGCCGGTGACGTGCGTCTCGCTGCGTCCGCCGCCCAGCTTGAGCTCGGCCACCGCCCGCAGCTCGTATGCGAAGCCGGCCGGCACGCTGATGTCGAACGTCCAGCCGGCCTGGCCCCAGGTGTACTCGGCCGAGCCGGCCGGCTGCCACGGCGAGACCGCCGCTCCCTCCAGCGGGACCCATCCCCCCGGGCTGAGCCACTGGGCCGTGAAGCGCACCGACATCTCCGAGTCCGACCCGTCCCCGGCCAGCTGGGCCCGCGCGCCGAGCTGGGTGGGGCTGCAGACGTTCGTCTGGGCCCAGGAGGAGGTCAGCCGGTCAGCGGGCTGCGCCGCCGCCGGGACGGAGGCAAGCAGCACTGCGACGAGCGCCAGTGGTGCGAGGGCCTTGCGAACCACCGCGGTCCAGCTTAGTAGATGAGGCACATGGCCTTGGACGTGCCGGCCGGATCGCCGCCGCGCACGTCCGGGATGCCGGTCTCCGTGGCGCGGACGACCGAGCGCACGCCCCGCGCGTGGCGCACGCGCCTGGCGCGGCGCCGCTTGCCGAGCCGCCTCAGCCGCTTCGCGCGCCGGGCCACCTGCTCGCGGCTCAGGCGCCACTCGAACTCCACGAGCGCTCGCATGGTGAAGGTGATCCCCGGCGGCGGTGGGGCGAACTCAAACGTCCACCCAGCCTGGCGCCGGTCGTGCAGCGCCGAGCCGGCGCGGACCCACGGCGAGACGCCCGACCCGGCCACGGAGGACCAGTCCTGGCGCGAGCGGCTCCAATACTGCGCGGTGAAGCGCATGAACATGCGCTGGCGCGTGCCGTTGCCGGGCATGCCGGCCCGGATGCCCATGGCGTCCGGCGCCCTCCCCGTGTCGCAGATGTTGACCGTGGCCCACAGCTCGGGCCCGCTTGCGGCGGAGACGATGCCGAACGAGGGCCCGGAGGTCGCCCGCTGGGGCTCGGACACGGCGATGTCGGGGACCTCCGCGGCGGGGTCCTGGGCGAGCGCGCTCAGGGGGCTCGCCAGCGCGCACGCGCATGCGAGCATGGAGGCAGCTGCGAGGGGGCGGAACATCCAGACGTCTATCGGGCCCCCCAGGCCCCGGCTTGAGCCGGGCACGCGAAAGCGCGTGATGGACTGGACGCACATACGTAGTAGGGGCGTGAACGAGGCGGTGGCCGGGCCGATGCCGGTGCGAGCGGGAACCGATGTCGAGAGCTTCGCCGCGCTCTACGAGCGCACCTTCCCGCGCGTGTACGCCTACGTGGCCTCGCTGCTGCGCGACCGCTCGGCGGCCGAGGACGTGACCGCCCAGGCCTTCGAGCGCGCCTACCGCAGGCGCCGCAGCTACCGATCCCGGCGCGGCAGCCCCGAGGCGTGGGTGTTCGGCATCGCCCGCAACGCCGCCCTCGACGAGCTGCGGCGCCGGCGGCGCCGGGCCGGCCTCGAGCGCGACCCGGCCGACGAGGCCGCTCCCAGTCCCGAGGACCATGCCGAGCTGGCGCTGCGTCGCCAGGTCGTGCGCGCCGCGCTGGCGAACCTGGACGGTCACGAGCGCGACCTGCTCTCCCTGAAGTTCTCGGGCGGTCTCTCGAACGCCGAGATCGCCAGCGTGCTGGGACTGTCCGAGACCAACGCCGGCACGCGGCTGCACCGCGCCATGACCAAGCTTCGAAAGGCCTGCGATGACGAGTCCTGACCACACCGTGTACGAGGAGCCCCTGCCCTCCGAGCTCGAGGAGCTCGCCCGGGCGCTGCGGGCCGACTCGCCGGAGCCGGACCCCGCGTTCGAGGCGGACCTCCGCGCCCGCATGGAGGCCGGCTTCCCCCGCGATCCTCGCTCGCCGCGCGTGCGGGCGCCGCGCCTGGCGCGGCGCATGCTCCCCGCCGCGGCCGCATTCGCGACGGTCGTCGTGGTGGGCGTCGCACTCACCTCGGTCGACCTGGGGAACGACAGCGGGGAGGAGAGCGGCGGGAGCGCGGCCGTGCAAGCGGGCGACGACGAGGCCGCGCAGGAGGGAGCCGGCGGAGGAGGCGGAGGCGTGGCCGCCGAAAGCGGGAGCGGAGCGGCCTCCACCGCCCAGCCCCTTGCGCCCGGGCGGGGGGACCGCTTCGCCCCCGGTCGCCGCGACCGGAGGATCGAGCGCTCGATCTCGATGACGCTCGCCGGGCCGGACGACGAGATTCCCGACGTGGCCGACGGCGTCGCCGAGGTGACCGACCGGCACGGAGGCTTCGTGCTGCGCTCGAGCCTGAGCACCGACGAGGAGGAGGCGAGCGGCTCCTTCGAGCTGCGCATCCCGACCACGCGTCTCCGCGAGGCGCTGGCCGACCTCGCCCGCCTGGCCACCGTGCGCTCGCAGAGCCAGTCCGGACAGGACGTGACGCGCGCCCACGCGACCGCGCGCGACCGGCTCGACTCCGCGCGGGCGGAGCGGCGCGGCCTGCTGCGCCGGCTGGAGACGGCCGCGACGGACGAGGAGACCGAGTCGATCCGCCGCCGGCTCGACATCGTGGCCGGCCAGATCAACGGCCTGCGCGCCCGGCTGCGCGACCTGCGCCTGCGCACGGACTACGCGGTCGTGACCGTCGAGCTGGCGGGCGAGGACGACGCCTCCGGCGAGACCGGCGGATCGTTCGACGACGCCCTGGGCGACGCGGGCGACCTGCTCGTCGCCGTGGCAGGGGCCCTCATCCGGATCTCCGCCGTGGCCCTCCCGCTCGGCCTGGTCGCCCTGCTGGGCTGGCTTGCCGGCCGGGGCCTGCGCCGCCGCCGGCGCGAGTCGGTGCTGGCCTGAGCCGGTCAGGCGGGCGACGCCCGGCCGCTCGCGGTCATCGACGCTAGGCAATTCCCGGGAAGTCCCGGAACACGTCCCAGACCGGCCGCGGCGCGTCGCCGGACTCGCGGCTCTCGCGCAGCCCCGAGTCCGCATGAGGGTCGGTGTGCAGCAGGTAGTTGGTCCACAGCTCGACCCCGCGGAGGCGACTCATGCGCCTCCAGTTGCGCCGCACGAGCTCCGCCTGCCGGGTCAGGTCCGTGGCCTCGCCCGAGCCGAGCCGGGCGCCGCCCTCGGTCAGCCAGATCCGCGGGTCGGCCGGGCCGCCGCGGCCGCGCCACCGACCCGCCAGCGCGGTCCTGACCTGCTCGCAGCCGAGCGTCTCGTCGCGCTCGACGTCCGAGTAGTTGTGATGGCTCCAGACGAAGCTCGGCGTCCGCGGAAAGCCGAGCTCGTCGAGCCGGTCCAGCACCTGTGGAGCAAACGTCCCATAGCTCGTCATCAGGCGGTTGTCGCTCCCGCGCCGGTCGGACGCGCCGGGCCCCGCGAGCATCACGGGGTGCCCGCGTGCCGCCGACACCGCAGCCGCCGTGGCCATCATCTCGGCCACCTGCGCGGCGATGCCCTCCTGAGGCCAAAGCTGGTGGTTGGGCTCGTTCATGATCTCGAGCACGAGCCTGCGGCCGTGGTGCGCGTAGCGACCTATGAGCCAGTCGATCCAGCGCCCGTAGTGGCCTTCCGGCCCGAGCTGCCCGATCGGCACGCGGTACTCCATCCCCTTGCCGCCCGCCTCCGCCGGCAGGCCCTCGGTGCCGTTGGCCCAGCGCGGAAACTGCCAGGTGGCGAGGATCACGTTCAGCCCGGCGGCGCGGGCGCCGTCGACCTGGGCGTCGACGGCCTGCAGGTAGCGCACGCCGCAGCCGGGCCCGCACTCCGGCAGGTCGTTGGCCGGATCGCCGAGCGCCGACGTGGGTAGCTGCGTCGCGGGAAGGGGCTGGGCCTTGTCCCAGCGAATCCAGATCCGAACCCAGCGCGCGCCCGTCTCCCGCACGCGGGCGAGGTTGTCGTAGGCGGTTAGGTCCTGCGGGTCCCCGCCGTGGTTGATCGACCCCATCGAGATGCACTTGCGCAGCCCGGCCGCCTTCGCCTCGGTGGATCCGCAGCCGAGCAGGGGACGCCCGGCTCCGCCGCCAAGGCCGGCGACGAGTGCCCCCTGCACGAAGGTGCGGCGGGTCATGTGCGCCATCGGCTAGCGGACCTAGGCCTCTCGCTCGACCCTTACCGAGAACCCCTGCTCGCGGGCCGCTTCCAGGATCTCCTGGTTGGAGCCCGGGCCGCGGGTCTGGAGCACCAGCTTGATCGCGGTCTCGCGCACGTGCAGGTCGATTCCGTCGCGCAGGTGCTCCACGTCGACCACGTTGCCGCCGTGCTCGGCCACCACGGCCAGAAGGCCGGCCAGCGCGCCGGGGCGGTCCGGCACGACGGTGGACAGCACCATGCGCCGCCCCGCCGCCGTCTCGCCCAGCCGGATGCACTCGGAGAGCAGCGAGGCATCCACGTTTCCGCCCGACAGCACGGCGCACACCTCGCCCTCGGCGGGGGCCGCCACGCGCCCCTGCATCAGCGCCGCCACGGCCACGGCGCCCGCCCCCTCGACCACGAGCTTCGACCGCTCGAGCAGGAGCACCATGGCCTCGGCCACCTCGTCGTCGGAGACCGTGACCACCTCGTCCACGTAGCGCTCCACCAGCGGCAGCGTGAAGTCGCCCGGTCGCTTGACGGCGATCCCGTCGCAGATCGTGTTGGCAGAGCGGGCGCCGACCGGCCGGTGCGCGGCCAGCGAGTCGATGTAGGGCGCGCACGCCTCCGCCTGCACGCCCACCACTCGCACGTCCGCCCGCCGCGCCTTCAACGCGAGCGCCACCCCGCTGATCAGGCCACCGCCGCCGAGCGGCACCACCACGAGCCTCACGTCCGCTGCGTCGCGAGCGATCTCGAGTCCGACGGTGCCCTGTCCCGCCACCACCTCCGGCGCGTCGAAGGCGTGCACGGCCGTCATGCCCTCCTCCTCGGCGAGCCGGCGCGCTTCGGCCTGGGCGTCGTCGTAGGTCCCTCCGTGGAGGCGCACCTCGCCGCCGTACTGGCGCACCGCGGCGACCTTGGCCAGCGAGGCGTGCGCCGGCATGACGAGCACCGCGCGGGCGCCGGCGTCGCGCGCCGCGCAGGCCACGGCCTGGGCGTGGTTG
>JBOGXS010000148.1:0-3864 GCA_050693815.1 Thermoleophilaceae bacterium
GCGCATGCGGTAGACGCGCCGACCGATCCTCAGGCGCCCGCCCGCCGCCACGGAGCAGCGCTCGCTGGAGCGCGCGTAGACCACGGCACCCCGCAACCGCAGCACCCGCTGGCGCCGCTTCACGCGAACGCGCAGGCGCGGGGCCAGCTTGTCCGCGGCCGCCTGGCCCCCGGGGCTGCCGGGCACACCCGTGGCGAAGCCCGGTCCGCAGGGCACGCGCGCATCGGTCTCCACGATGCGGCTCACGGCTCCGCCGAGCTGGGTCACGTAGATGCAGCCGGCGGCGTCCTCGCCGAACGAGGAGGCACCGGGGATCGCGAGGCCGACCGGTCCGACCTCCTGCGCGCGCGGCACCGCGAGGCGGGCCGACCAGAGCTCCCCCTTCGCCGCGTCGGAGAAGACATAGCGTCCGACCAGCGACGGCAGCGACGGGTCGTGCACGACATAGCCTCCGATGATCGCTCGCCAGCCGTCGTCCTGGAAGGCGTCGATCACCGGGCCCGTGGCGCCCGGGAGTGTGCACGGAGCGGTCTCGCTGCCGGCCTGGAAGCTCCCCTCGCACGGGTCCCATCCGAAGTTGACGCCCCTGCCCGCCCCCTGTGAGGCCGGTACGAAGTCGATCTCCTCGGTGGTGCCCTGGCCAACGTCGCCGATGATGAGGTCCCCGGTCCGGCGGTCGAAGGAGAAGCGGAAGGGGTTGCGCAGCCCGTAGGACCAGATCTCGCCCCGGGCCCCGGGCGTGCCGACGAACGGGTTGTCGGCCGGGATCGTGTAGGGCGCCGGACCGGCCGCGTGCGGGTCGATGCGCAGCACCTTGCCCAGGAGAGAGCCGAGATCCTGCGCGTTGTCCCCAGGGTCGTTGCCCCCGCCCCCGTCTCCCGGCGCAAGGTACAGCATGCCGTCGGGGCCGAACTGCAGCTGGCCGCCGTTGTGGTTGGTGCGGCCGGGGTGCTCGAGCAGGAGCACGAGCCGCCGTGAGTCCGGGTCGGCGGCATCGCCGGTGGGCGCGCGCAGCTCCTCGAGCCGGTTGTTGCCGTCGGTGTCCGTGAAGTAGACGTAGAGCAGCCGGCTCTGGGGGAAGTCGGGCGCGAAGGCCATCGACAGCAGGCCCTCCTCGCCCCCGCCTCCCGCATCCTCGGGCGACAGCACGGAGCTTCGCAGGTCGAGGAACTGCTCGGCCTGGCCGCCCCGAACCACCTGGATCGTGCCGCGCTGCTCGACCACGTAGATCCGCTCGAAGTCCTCCGGGGCGCCGGTCACGTGCACCGGCGAGGCGAAGTCGCCCACGGGCTGGAGACGCACCTGCGCCTGCGCGGCCGCGGGGACGGCGAGCGCGGCGATCAGTCCCGCAGCTGCGACAGCACGCACTCGCGCGGCTCCTTGTCCGTGCGCCAGCGGGCGAACTTCGCGCCGTGGCGGATGCGGTGTCCGGTGATGTGGTCGAACTGGACCTCGCAGACGAGCTCGGGGCGCAGGCCCTCCCACACGAGCTCCTCGTCCGACTTCCAGCGGCTCGGCTCACCCGAGCCGCGCTCGTGGGTGCGGTAGGGCTCGAGCAGCTCGATCAGCTCGCGCTTCTGCGCGGCGCGGAAGCTCGAGGTGTGTCCCACGATGTGCAGCTCGCCGTCGTCGCCGTACATCCCGAGGATCAGCGAGCCCACCGTGCCCGGTTCCTTGCCGAAGCGGAAGGCGGCCACCACGGCGTCGGCCGTCCGCACCCGCTTCACCTTGACCATCCCCACTCGCTCCCCGGGCAGGTACGGCGCGGCCGACTCCTTCGCGATCACCCCCTCGCCCGTTCCCGCCAGCCACTGCCCGGCGGCGTCGGGGTCGTCGGTCGCGGGCGTGAGATCGACCGGGTCGGCCACCAGCTCGGCCAGCCGCGCGCGGCGCTCCACGTAGGGCAGCTCGAGCAGCGTCTCGTCCTCGACGGCGAGCAGGTCGAAGGCCACGAGCTGGGCGGGCGTCTCGCGCCGGAGCCGCTCCACGCGCGAGGCGGCGGGGTGGATCCGCTGGGAGAGCAGGTCGAACTCCTGCACGCCGTCCACGGTCACCACCATCTCGCCGTCGAGCACGAGCCGCGGCGCGGGCAGGGCGAGCGCCTGCTCGACCACGTCGGGGAAGTAGCGGTTCATCGGCCGCCCGTTGCGGCTCTGAAGGTGCACGTCGTCGCCGTCGCGGAAGACGATCGTGCGAAAGCCGTCCCACTTGGGCTCGTAGCACCAGCCCTCGCCCTCGGGCAGGTCGCGCCGGCTCTTGGCCAGCTGGGGCTTCACCGGCGGCGAGAGCGGCAGGCTCACGGTGCCGCGCTCCGGTGCATGATGCGGCGCAGCAGCACGTCGGCGAGCCTGGGGTCGATCCCGTGCACCACGCGCAGCAGCCGCACGTTCGGGGGATGGAAGACCTCGCGCCGCTCCCTCTCGACGCCCGCCACGATCGCCTCGGCCAGCGGCTCCGGCGGACCCGTCCGGTCGGCTCGGTACCAGGCCGGCAGGCGCTCCTTCTCGTGTTCGTGCAGGGAGCTGCGGATCTGGGCGGGATACACCATCGTAAGGCCCACGCCGGTCCCCTTCAGCTCGTGGCGCAGGGCCTCGCCGAAGCCGCGCTGTGCCGCCTTCGTGGCGCCGTAGACCGCAGCGCCCGGGAACGAGCGGATGCCGGCTCCGGAGGAGACGATGGCGATCTGGCCGCGGCCGCGCTCGAGCATCCTGGGGAGGGCCGCCCTGACGGTGTTCACGGTGCCCATCCAGTTCACCCTGGTCAGCTCCTCGACGGTCTCCAGCGGCATCTCGGCGAAGGGCAGGTAGTGGGCGATCCCGGCGTTCGCGACCAGCACGTCGAGCTCGCCGAACCCCTCCACGGCGCGGCCGATCGAGTCCGGGTCGGCCACGTCGGCCGCGATCTCCCCGGAGCGCGACACGCGCGCCACGGTGCAGCCGCGCGCGGCGAACGCATCGGCCACCGCCGCCCCGATCCCGCGTGAGGCGCCCGTCACGACCACGCGGGATCCGGGACCGATCTGCATCCACGGCAGCCTAATAGGATGCCTCTCGATGTCCCATGATCAGGCCACCGTCGCCGAGGAGGAGTACCTCCAGATCATCTACTGGCTCCAGGAGGCGGGGCTCCCGATCACCGGCGCGAACATCGCCCGCGCCATGCAGGTCTCGGCGCCCACCGTGCACGAGATGATCGGGCGGCTGGAGAGCGACGGCTACGTCACGCGGGGGGCGGACAAGCACCTCGAGTTCACCGACTCAGGGCGCGAGCACGCCGCCCAGATCGTGCGCCGCCACCGCCTGATCGAGCGCTTCCTCACCGACGTGTTCGACATCCCCTGGGACCAGGTGCACGAGGAGGCGGAGCGGCTCGAGCACTGGATGTCGCCGGTGGTGGAGGAGCGGATGCTGCGGGCGATCGGGGACGCCAAGACCTGCCCGCACGGGCACCCCATCTTCGAGGGCGAACGCGAGACGGGCGTGCCGCTGGCCGACGTCGAGCGGGGCGCCCGGGTGCGGGTGCTGCGCTTCGAGAACGAGGCCGAGGATCTGCTCCACTACCTCAAGGACTCGGGTCTCCACCCGGGCCTGGAGGGCAGGCTGGCCCGCTCCGGCGACGACGAGATCGTGCTCGAGGGCGCCGACGACAGCTACTCGGTCACGCGCAGCGTGGCCGAGACCGTGTCGGTCGTGGCCGACCCCTCGCCGCCGGTGCGCACCGCGCTGCCCGACCAGCTGGTGCTGGGCAAGGACCGCTACGGGCGCTGACGCCTACGGATCGCCGGCGCGGCGGGGAGGCTCACGAGGAGCGCGACCGCCAGGGCGACGGGCCGGGAGCGCCGGGGCATCGCGGCCGGCGTACCGC
>JBOGXS010000149.1:0-6205 GCA_050693815.1 Thermoleophilaceae bacterium
TCCACGAGAAGATGTTCGAGAACCGCCTGTTCTTCGTCGACAAGCTCGTCTCCATGGGCGCTCGGGTGATCGTCTGCGACCCGCACCGCGCGGTCGTCAGCGGCCCGAGCCGGCTTCACGGCGAGCGGCTGTCGAGCCCGGACATCCGGGCGGGCATGGCCCTGCTCATCGGGGCGCTCTGCGCGGACGGCACCTCGGAGATCGCGAACGTCCGCGAGATCGACCGGGGCTACGAGCGGATCGACGACCGGCTGCGGGCGCTGGGCGCGCGCATCGAGCGCGTGGCCGCGGAGCGCGTGCCCGCGTAGGGGGCCGCAATGACCGAGCGCGATCGCTCCGGCGCGAGCCAGCCCGCGCCCTCGCGCACGGCCATCCCGCCGGGCACCCGTGACGTGCTGCCCGACGAGATGCGCGAGCTGCGTGCGATCGCCGGCCGCATGCGTGACGTGCTCGAGCGGGCCGGCTACGGCGAGGTGCACACGCCGGCGCTCGAGTACGAGGAGGTGCTCCGCCGTGGCGACGAGCGGGCGGCCGGCGCCCGCTACCGCACCTTCGACGAGCAGGGCGACGTGCTGGCCCTGCGCTCCGACATGACGATCCCGATCGCGCGGGTCGTCGGAGCTCGCTACGGGGACGCCGTGCCGCCGCTGCGCTTCTGCTACTTCGCGCACGCCTGGCGGGCGGTCGAGCGGGGCGTGGGGGAGCCGCGCGAGTTCCTCCAGGGCGGGCTCGAGCTGATCGGGACGGAGCCTCCCGGCGGGGATGCGGAGGTGCTTGCGCTCACGATCGAGGCGCTCGACGAGGTGGGGCTGCGCCGGCACCGGATCGGCGTGGGGGACGGGTCCCTGTACCAGACGCTGCTCCAGGCGCTGGACGTGCCCGAGGAGCGCCACCTGCCGCTGCTGGAGTGCCTGTCGCGGCGTGACCTGGTTGCGCTGGACATGGTGCTGTCGGGTCTCGGCGAGCGAGAGCGCGAGCTGCTCGCGGGCCTGCCCGAGCTGCGCGGCGGGCCGGAGGTGCTCGAGCGCGCCGACGGGCCCGTGGCTGAGGCTGTGGAGGGGCTGCGGGCGCTGTACGAGCTGCTCGCGGAGCGTGGCGTCGCCGATCGCGTCATCTTCGACCTCGGTCTCGTGCGCGAGCTCGGCTACTACACCGGGGCTGTGTTCGAGGTCTACGACCCGGCCGTGGGCTTCGCCCTGGGCGGAGGCGGCCGGTACGACGAGCTCCTCGGACGATTCGGCCGGAAGCTGCCGGCATGCGGCGTGGCGCTCGACCTGCAGCGGGTGCACCTGGCGCAGGCCGCCGAGGAGGCGCTCGGATGAGCCGTCTCACGATCGCGGTGCCGCGCGGCGCGCTGATGGACGGCGCGCTCGACCTGCTCGACCGGCTGGGGATCGACACGGCCGAGGTGCGCGCCAACGACCGCCGGCTGCTGTTCGAGGAGGCGGGGATCGTGACCATGCGCCCATCCGACGTGCCCACCTACGTCGAGCACGGCTCCGCCGACATCGGCATCGTCGGCAAGGACGTGCTGCTCGAGCAGGCCCAGCGCAACGTGTACGAGCTGGTCGACCTCGGCTACGGGCGCTGCCGGATGGTCGTGGCCGTGCGCGCCGGCGGCGACCCGATCGGCTCCGCCCTGCGCCGGCTGGGCCGGGTGCGGATCGCGACGAAGTACCCGCGCGTGGCGGCCGCCCACTTCGCCGGCACCGGCCGGCAGGCCGAGGTGGTGGAGGTGAAGGGCTCGGTGGAGCTGGCGCCGCTGACCGGGCTGGTCGACGGCATCGTGGACCTCACGGCGACCGGCCGCACGCTTCGGGAGAACGGCCTCGAGGTGGTGGAGGAGATCTCCGAGAGCACGGCGCGCCTGATCGCCAACCCGGTCGCGCACAAGCTGAAGGCGCCGGAGATCGACCGGATCGTGGCGGGGATCCGGTCGTGAGGCTCGGGGGCGGCAGCGGCGCCCGCCATCCGGCGCGGCGCGCCGACGTCGAGCAGACCGTGCGCGAGATCCTCGAGGACGTGCGCACGAACGGGGACGAGGCCGTCATCCGGCTCACCGAGCGCTTCGATCATGCGGAGCTCGGACCCGAGCGGCTCGAGGTGGACGCCCGGGAGATCGAGGCCTCGATCGGGGTGCTCGAGCCCGAGGTGCTGGCCGGCCTGCGGACGGCGATCGCAAACGTGCGAGCCGTGGCCGAGTCACAGCTTCGCGAAGGACCCGCCGTGGACCTGCCCGAGGGGCAGCGGGTGGAGATCGTGGAGATGCCGGTCGATCGCGCCGCGATCTACGTGCCCGCCGGGCGCGCGCCGTATGCGTCGTCGGTGGTGATGGGCGCCGCGACCGCGCGCGCGGCCGGCGTGCGCGAGGTCGTCGTATGCGCGCCGCCCGGGCCGCACGGTCGGGCGCATCCGGTCATCCTCGCCGCCTGCCTGCTCTGCGGGGTCGGAGAGGTCTACCGCATGGGTGGTGCGCAGGCGATCGCCGCGCTCGCCTACGGCACCCAGTCGGTCGAGCCCGTCGACGTCATCGCCGGCCCCGGGAACGCCTACGTCCAGGAGGCGAAGCGCCAGGTTGCCTGGACGCACGTCGGGATCGACGGCGTGGCCGGGCCCAGCGAGCTCGCGGTCGTCGCCTTCGGCGAGGGGATCGACCACGAGCTCGTCGCGCTCGACCTGATGGCTCAGGCCGAGCACGGGCCGGACAGCATCCTGTGGCTCATCGCGCAGGAGGACACGGGAGAGGCCGTGATCCGCGAGATCGAGCGCCTGGAGCCCGACCGTCCGTCGGTGACCGACGCGGAGCTCTCGGTGGTCTGGGCAAGGAACGCGCTGAACGGCATCGAGAACGCCAACCGGATCGCTCCTGAGCACGTCCAGCTGGTCGGCGCCGAGGCGGAGCGCCTTTCGGACGCGGTGCGCAGCGCCGGCGCGGTGTTCGTCGGCGCCGGGGCGGCCACGGCATTCGGCGACTACGTGGCCGGCTCCAACCACGTGCTGCCCACGGGCGGCGCCGCGCGGTTCCAGTCGGCGCTGTCGGTGGCCACCTTCCGGCCCCGCATGGCTCGCGTATCCTTGCCGCGCGAGGCCGCCGCTCGCCTCGCGCCCGCCGGCGCCGCGCTGGCTCGCGCCGAGGGCTTTCCCGTGCATGCCGAGTCGATGGAGCGCCGCGCGTGAGCCGCACCGCACAGATCCACCGCGTCACGGGCGAGACCGACGTCTCGCTCGCGCTCGACCTGGACGGGAGCGGCGCGGGGGAGAGGCGCACGGGAGTCGGCTTCTTCGACCACCTGCTCGACGCGGTGGCGCGCCACGGCGGCCTCGACCTCGACGTGCAGGTCCGGGGCGACCTCCAGACGGGCCCTCACCACACGGTCGAGGACACCGGCCTGGCGCTCGGCCAGGCGCTCGACGAGGCGCTCGGGGACCGCGCCGGCATCCGCCGCTTCGGCCACGCGGTCGTGCCGATGGACGAGGCGCGGGCGTCGTGCGCGATCGACGTGTCGGGACGCCCCCACACGGCGTTCGAGGGCTCGTTTCCCGCCGAGCGGGTGGGCGACTTCGACACCGACCTGGCCGAGGAGCTCCTCCGCGCGGTCGCGAACGCCGCGAAGCTGACCGTCCACCTGCGCGTGGAGGCCGGGAGCAACGCCCACCACATGGTCGAGGCCTCGATCAAGGCGTTCGCCCGCGCCCTGCGGGAGGCGGCCGAGCTCGACGATCGCGTGAGCGGCGTGCCCTCGACGAAGGGGGTGCTGTGAAACGGAATCCGCGCGCACCCGGCCGAGCCGGCCGCTTGCGGCTCGCGATCCTCGACTACGGGATGGGCAACCTGCGCTCGGTGGCGAAGGCGCTCGAGCACGTCGGCGCCGAGCCGCTCCTCACCAACGACCACGCGCGGGTGCGCGAGGCGTCCGCGATTGTGCTGCCCGGGGTCGGGGCGATGCCAAAGGCGATGGAGCAGGTGCGCTCGCTCGGGCTGGACGAGCTGCTGCGCGAGCGCGTCGACGCCGGGGTGCCCGTGCTCGGGCTGTGCATGGGGATGCAGCTGCTGTTCGAGTCGACCACGGAGCTCGGGGGCGCCGAGGGGATCGGGCTGCTGGCCGGGCGCGTGGAGCAGCTCGAGGCGAACGGGCTGAAGATCCCGCAGATCGGCTGGAACCCGGTGTCCTGGCGGCGCGCGAGCGCCCTCACCGACGGCCTGCCCGACCCCTGTGCCTTCTACCACGCCAACTCGTTCGCCCCGCGGCCCGCGCGCGACGAGGACGTGCTCGGCACCGCCGAGTACGGAAGCGAGTTCGTCAGCGTGGTGGAGCGACCGCCGGTGTACGCGCTGCAGTCGCACCCCGAGAAGTCCGGCCCGGACGGCCTGCGGCTGCTGCGCAACTTCGTCGGGCTCGCATGATCCTGCTGCCGGCGGTGGACATCCGGGACGGAAAGGCGGTACGGCTGCGCCAGGGTGACTTCGACGCGGAGACCGTCTACGCCGACGACCCGCTCGAGGCGGCGCGCTCCTTCGTGGAGGCCGGGGCGCGCTTCCTGCACGTTGTCGACCTGGACGGCGCGCGCGAGGGCGAGCCGGTCAACCTCGACCACGTGCGGCGGATCGCGGCGGAGCTCGACGTGCCGCTCGAGCTCGGCGGCGGGCTGCGCTCGATCGCCTCGATCCGGCGCGCGCTGGCCGCCGGCGCGGCCCGCGTGGTGCTGGGCACGGCCGCCTTCACCGATCCCGACCTGCTCGACGAGGCGCTGTCGGCCTTCACCTCGCGGATCCTCGTGGGCGTGGACGTGCGCGGCGGCCGGGTGTCCGTGGCGGGCTGGACGCGCGAGACGCAGGCCCGCGGGGAGGACGCCATCCGGCGCCTGCAGCAGCAGGGCGCCACCCGGTTCGTCTACACCGACGTGGACCGCGACGGGATGCTCGAGGGGCCGGATTTGGACGAGGTGAGACGGGTGTCGGAGGCGGTGCGGGGGCGGTTCCTCTACTCGGGGGGAATCGGCTCGCTGGAGGACCTCGAGGCCCTGCGGGAGCTGCGCCTCGTCAACCTGGGCGGCGTGATCTCGGGCAAGGCGCTGTACGAGGGGCGCTTTGGCGTGCGCGAGGGGCAGGCGGCGCTCAGCCGCAAGCACCGGGCTCGGCCCGGTGCGCGCGGAGCGGTCTCCCGCGGGTAACCATGCTGCTCCACCGCGTGATCCCCTGCCTCGACGTGGACAAGGGCCGCGTCGTGAAGGGCGTCGAGTTCGTCGACCTGCGCGACGCCGGCGACCCGGTCGAGCTGGCCGTGCGCTACCAGGACGAGGGGGCGGACGAGATCGTCTTCCTCGACATCACCGCGTCCCACGAGCGGCGCGAGACCGTGGCCCAGCTGGCCCGCCGCTGCGCCGACGACCTGTTCATCCCGTTCGCGATCGGCGGCGGCGTGCGCTCGGTCGCGGACGCCCAGGCTGTGCTCGACGCCGGCGCCGACAAGGTGTCGGTCAACTCGGCCGCCGTGGCCCGACCGGAGCTGCTGTCCGAGCTGGCCGCGGTGTTCGGCGCCCAGTGCGTGGTGCTGGCGATCGACGCTCGCCGCGAGGCGAGCGGATACTCCGTCTATGTGGAGGGCGGGCGGCGGCCGGTCGGGCGCGACGCCGTCGAGTGGGCGCGCGAGGGCGCCGAGCGCGGCGCGGGCGAGATCCTGCTCACCAGCATGGACCGCGACGGGACCGAGGACGGCTACGAGCTCGACCTGACCCGCGCGGTCGCCCGCGCCGTGGACGTGCCGGTGATCGCGAGCGGAGGAGCCGGCGAGCCCGACCACCTGGTCGAGGCGATCGTGGAGGGCGGGGCGGACGCGGTGCTGTGCGCGTCGATCTTCCACTACGGGCGGCACACCGTCCGCGAGGCGAAGGAGCGGATGCGGGCGGCCGGCATCCCGGTGCGGCTGTGAGGGTCGCGGTGCGGCTGTGAGCGCCCCGGTGCGGCTGTGAGCACCGCCGACCTGCGCGAGCGCGTCCGGCGCCTGCCCGGGATGGAGCGGCTGCTGCCCGCTCTGGAGGGACTGCCGCCGACCTTCCTGGTCGGCGGGTCGGTGCGCGACCTGCTCCTGGGCGAGCGCCCCGCGCGGCACCTGGACCTGGCGATCGAGGGCGACGCCCGCTCGGTGGCCCGCGTCTTGGCCGACCGCCTCTCCGGTGAGCCGCGCGAGTACGAGCGCTTCGGCAC
>JBOGXS010000150.1:0-3703 GCA_050693815.1 Thermoleophilaceae bacterium
GCCCCGACCGTCCCCGCCGACGCTCGTCCCGCTGCGGCGGCGGGGGGCGCGTCCGGCCGCCGCAGGCGCAGCCCCGTGGTCCGGACGCTTGCGCTCGTGCCGCTGGTCGTCCTGCTCGGCGCGGGAGTGGCGATGCTGCTCCTGCTCACGGGCGGCGACGCCGAGGACCAGACCTCCGATCGCGGAGCGAGCCCGGACGCGGCGCGGGAGCCCGTCGAGTTCGACATCTCGCGGGTGCGGCTGGGCAGGAGGTCGGCGCCCGGGGCGGTGGCGGCCGACACCAGCGGCGCCTACGTCGTCAACACCCTCACCGGCCAGATCGTCAAGGTCGACGGCGCCTCGATGCAGGTCGCCGGCAGGATCGCCGCCGGGCGCGAGCCGCGAAACCTCGCGCGAGACCCCTTTGCGGACCGTCTGTGGGTCGCCGCCCGCGCCGACAAGCGCATCGTCCGCATCGATACCCGCGCCGGGGAGCGCACGGGGCGGGCGTTCGTACAGGGCGAGCCGAATTTCGTCGCCGTCCCGCCAGGCGAGAGCCTGGTCGTCCTGTCGCAGCGCCGCGACGGCTCGAGCCTGCTGCGGGTCAACAAGGAGACCCTGCGCGATGCCGGCAGGCCGCTCGAGATCGGCGGCGCCGCGTCCGATCTCGTGGCAGGCGTGCCCGGCGTCGCGGCGCTGTCGGCCTTCCCACCGGCGATCCGGCAGTTCTCCGCAGACCTCGAGGAGGTCGGCGAGCCGATCGTGATTCCGACGAAGGCGATCGGCGTCGTGCCCAACGAGATGGTGATCGACGACGCCGAGCGGGTGGCGTGGGTGACGCTCGCGGGCGAGGAGCGCAACCAGGGCAGCGTCGTGCGAGTCGACCTCCAGACCGGCAGGCTCGCCGGCGACCCGATCGACGTCGGCGCGTTCCCGAACGGGATCGCCATGGCGGAAGGCGTCCTCTGGGTGGCCGACTCCGAGGACGGCACCGTGACCCGGATCGACCAGGAGACCGGCCGGCTGCTCGGCGAGCCGGTCGACGTGGGCGAGAACGTCGGCGCCATCGCCGTCTCCGGCGGCACTGCCTGGGTCTCCGGCGGCCGTGAGCTCATCCGAGTGAAGCCGGAGTGAGGGCGGCTAGCGCGTGTAGAGCCAGCGCTCGAGCTTCGCTCGGCCGATCCGGTCCTGCGCGGCGACCACGTCGTCGATGAGCTCGTCGGTCGTGAACGGGTCGAACGCGCGGCGGCGGTGGAGATCGGCGAGGAACGCGATCATCCGCCGGTTTCCGCCGAGCGCCCTGGCGATCTCCCCGAGGACCCTCGCGCCGGCGCCGTAGGCGGCGCCTGCGAAGCCCGGCGCGACCGCGCTGCGACCGCGCGCGAGGTCGGACCTGAACCCGGGCCGAAGCCGCGCGAGCGCGTCTTGCCTCTGCCACCACTCCACCGCCGCCTCGTCGAACCAGGTGTCGCGCCACGTACGGTTCACGGTGGCCGCGCCGAAGTACATGTGGACGAGCTCGTGCTCGAGCGCTCCGATCCCGGTTCGGGTGGCGCCGTAGTACTCCATGCCGCCGTCCCAGCCGGTGAGCAGGATCTGCATCCTCGGCATCGGGAACCGACCGAGGTCGTCGACCAGGCGAGCGATCGTCCTGCGCGTGATCCGGCGTGCCCGCTCGATGGTCGCCGGCGAGCGATTCGAGACGATCCTCACCCGGACGTCGCCGGCGCCGAACCTCTCGGTGCGCACGCGGGCGGAGGGTACGGCGGCGAGGAACGCCGTGTGGCTGGCGATCGGCCTCCTCGTATCGAAGTCCCAGGCCTGCACGTCTCTCGCCTCGCGCCGGCGCACGGCGCCTGAGCCCAGCACGGTGTAGGGGCGACGGGCGTGCACCCGCAGGCGGAAGCGGTGCCGGGCGAGGTCCTCGGGCGAGCTGATCGTCGGCCACAGCGTCTCCGTCTCGTCGCCGGGGCCGATGGTGTCGTCGAAGTTCGTGTAGAACCAGCCCCGCGGCGCCTTCGGAACCGGACTCGACCAGCTCACCCGCAGCGTGTGATCGGCGCCGTGATCGAGCTCGCGCTGGAGCTCGAACGCGGGCTCGGCCGAGCGGCGTGTCCGGATCGGTCGAACGTCTTCGTCGTTGGAGGGATCGAGCGGCTCGCCGTCGAGTTCGAGCGAGAGGAGCCTCTCCCGCTCCCGGGCCGCCGGCGCGCGGCGGAGTGGGTTGAAGTGAAACAGGGGCCGGCTCTGGCCGGGCCGCAGCTCGAACCGCAGCACCGCTCTGCCCTCGACGCGTGCGTCCGACGGCCAGTAGTCATAGGTGACGTCGAGCTCGGAGACGTCGATCCGAAAGGCCTGAGCGAGCTCCACGGCGAGTGGATCGCGGGCTCCGGCCCCAATGCCCTCCTCGCGCTCCATCGAGCAGCCCGCGAGCGGCATCACGGCCGCGAGCAGCATCACGGCGGTTGCCGCGGCTAGAGTCCGCACTCGGCCGAGAGCCCCTCCAGTCGGGTGCGGTCGACCGCCAGCCGGGCGAGGTCCGCGTCGGAGAGCTTCGCCAGGCCGTCGACGACGCAGTCGGCGGCTGTCTCGTCGAAACGGCGGTCGATCGCCCGGTCGACGCATCGTGTGAGAGTCGGCGGGTAGTCGAGGCGAGCGAGCATCAGCGTAGAAGCCGATCCGGGCGACGATGATTCGAGTTCGCGATCAGCTCCGAGATGGTTTCGGGCGTGCGGGGCCGCCCTAACCTGCGGCGCGGACGAGCGGGAGCGGGCGCGACTCCACATGACGGTCCCCATAGAGCCGTCCGCAGACACGCGACGCGACCTCGCGAAAGCTTTCGAGCGCGGGGGTCGCCGCGCGCGTGCTGTGCCAGAACAGCGCGAGCCGCGTCGGGGGAAGGTCCGCCAGGTCGAAGCTCTTGGTGCCTTGATGCTGAGGGTCGACGGCCGAGCGGCGCACGACCGCGGCCCCGGCTCCGGCCGACACGAGAGCCTGGATCGCCGAGGTGCTGTCGCACGAGGAGACGAACCGCGGCTCGGCACCGGCCGCGCGCAGCTCCATCTCGATGCGCAACGTCATCCGCCACTGTGGCTGGCGAATCAGGGGCAGCTCCGCGATCTCGCCCAGTGTGGGAGGGCCTCCGGCCGCGGCGACCGGCGAGCCCGCCTCGACGAGCAGCACGTAGGGATCCACCATCAGCTCGCACGACTCGAAAGGTCCGCTCTGGAGCGGCATGTCGGCGAAGGCCACGTCGAGCTCTCCGCCCTTGACGAGCCCGAACAGGTCCACGTCCGACGCCGACTCCCGCGAGGCGATGCGGTTGTTCGGGAAGCGCATGGAGAACTCGCGCAGGATCGGCGGCAGGAGCCGCAGCGGCGCGCTCTGGAACAGGCCCACCCGTAGGCGCGCGGCGGTCCCGGTCGAGAGCGCGTTCAGCTCCGCCTGCGCGTCCCGAAGCCGGGACATGACCGCCTCCGCGTGCTCCATGAACACGTCCCCCGCTGCGGTGAGCGTCACCTCCCCCACTCCCCGGGACCGTTCGACCAGGCGGGTGCCCACGATCTCCTCCAGGCGCCCGACCTGCTGACTCACCGCCGACTGGACGTAGCCGAGGCTGCTGGCCGCCGCCCGGAACGACCGGTGCTCGTGAACCGCGATGAGCGCAGCGAGGTGGCGAATCTGCACACCTGACCAGCGCGGGATGCTCCCGCTCATCCCAACA
>JBOGXS010000151.1:0-7741 GCA_050693815.1 Thermoleophilaceae bacterium
CCCCCGCACCGGGCGGTGCCCCTGCCGCCGAAGGTGTTCCGGCCGGCCGCGGCCGGGTCGCCCGACCAGGCGGGAGGCTCGGTCCCCTGGATCCCTGCGGCCGGCCTCACGCTGGCGGGCATCGGCACGCTGGCCGCGCTGCGCCGCCGGCGACGCGCCTGGCTGACGCAGCTAGCCAGCAGCCCCTCTCGCTTCTGATTGGGCGATCCGATCCGAGGCGCCGTCCTGCTTTGCGTCCGGATAGCGACGCCGATCCAGGACAGCGGCCTGATTTCGGCTCACCTTCGGCCCAACGGGATGCGGGAGGCGGGCTGCCTAGAAGCCGAGCGCCCGGACTCCGCCCACGACCGGGAGCCTGATGCTGCTGCGGTCCGGGTGGAGCGTGAGCCTGGTCCCGGGCGCCGGCCGGGTAGTCGACCAGCACCGTGGTGAGGTTCGCCGCGTTGCGGTTGCCGACCGACATCCTCAGCTCGACCCACGGAGTGCCGCTCGGGCGCACGTCACGGGAGAGCTCGGGCGAGAGGTAGATCAGCCGGTCGGGCCGCGCGTCGTCCGGACCCTGGATCAGGACGTCGTCGGTGTCGAGCTCACGCCCGCGGTCGACGAAGCTCTGGCTGGGCCGTCGCCGGCCCCTGTGGCGATCGGACGAGAGCTCGCCGGAGGCGGTCGAGCTGTGCGCGGACAGCTGCAGCATCGCCGTGCGGGTTACCCCCTCGGCCAAAGAAGACATCCTTCGCCGCTTGAGCTGTGTTTCACAGAACATGTGAATCTGTGATAGGCTTGGCCACGTGAAGAACATCACCGTCTCCGTGTCCGACGACGTCTACCGCGAGGCGAGGATCCGCGCCGCCGAGCGCGGCAGCTCGGTCAGCGCTCTCGTCGCCGACTACCTGCGCTCGCTGTCCCAGAGGGAAACCGAGTTCGCCCGGCTCGAGGCCCAGCAGAGGCAGGTGCAGGGCGAGATCGAGCGCTTCAGCGCCCGCGACCGTCTCGATCGCGACGAGATCCACGAACGTGCGGTTCGTTGACACGAACGTCCTGCTCTATGCGGTCTCGCGCGATCCGGACGAGCAGGACAAAGCGGAGCGCGCAAACGACATCCTCGCGGCCCGCGACCTCGCGCTGTCGGTTCAGGTGTTGCAGGAGTTCTATGTCCAGGCGACCCGGGACAGCCGGCCCGATCCACTCACCCACGAGCATGCCGCGAAGCTGGTCGAGTCGGTCCTGCGCTTCCCGGTCCAGGCGACCACGGCCAGCCTGATGCTCGCTGCCCTGGCGACGCGCCAGCGCTTCCGCATCTCGTACTGGGACGCCGCGATCCTCGAAGCGGGGCGCTCGCTTGGCTGTGACGTCGTCCTCTCGGAGGACCTGAGCGACGGCGAGGACTACGCCGGCGTGCGAGTCGAGGACCCGTTTCGAGGGCTCTAAGCCACGCCGGTTGTCCGCGCGCCGACACGCTCCGTTGACCCTTCATGAAGCCCTCTTGAGGTGACGTTACGCGTTCTCCGGGCGCCCCGTTGCGCCCCTAGCCTGCGGCCGCGTTAGCTGTCCCGGAAGGAGGACCGAAAGATGCGAAAGCGATGGCTGGTGCTGCTGTCCTGCCTCCTCGGCCTGCTCGCCCTGGGCGCCACCGCCTGCGGCGACGACGAGGAGGAGGGCGGCGGTGAAGAGAGCGCCGGGCAGGAGTCGGTGACGATCTACTCGTCGCTGCCGCTCCAGGGCGCCTCGCGCCCGCAGACGACCGCGATGGTGAACGGGATCAGGCTGGCCGTGCAGCAGCACGACGGCCGGGCCGGCGGATACAAGATCGAGTACATCTCGCTCGACGACTCGACCGCGCAGGCCGGAACCTGGACGCCCGAGGCCACCTCGGCGAACGCGCGCGAGGCAGCGCAGAACGAGAACGCCGTGGCGTACATCGGCGAGTTCAACTCGGGCGCGAGCGCGATCTCGATCCCGATCCTGAACGAGGTGCCGCTGGCCCAGGTCTCGCCGGCCAACACCGCGGTGGGCCTGACCTCGGACGAGCCCGGCGCCGACAAGGGCGAGCCCGAGAAGTACTACCCGACGGGCGAGCGCCACTACCTGCGCATCGTCCCGAAGGACACGATCCAGGGCGCCGCGCTGGCCACGGTCATGGCAGAGGACGGCTGCGAGAACGTCGCCATCCTGCACGACAAGGAGGTCTACGGCGCCGGCCTGGCCCGGAACATCGAGAACTCGGCCGTGGAGCTCGGGCTGAACGTGGTGACCAACGAGGGGATCGACCCCAAGGCGCCCAACTACCGGGCCGTGGCGGCCAGCCTGCGCCAGGACGGGGCGGACTGCTTCGTGTTCTCGGGCATCACCGCGAACGGCGCGGTGCAGCTGTACAAGGACGTGGCGGCGGCGCTGCCCGAGGCCAACCTATACGGGCCCGACGGCGTGGCCGAGTCCGGCTTCGCCGACCCCGCCGAGGGCGGCATCCCGGCGAGCGTGGCGGAGCGCGTGAAGGTGACCGTGGCCACGTTGGCGCCCGACCAGTACCCGCCCGAGGGCCAGGAGTTCTTCGCCGACTTCGAGGCGGAGTACGGCGAGCCCAACCCGGACCCGTACGCGATCTACGGCTACGAGGCGATGGACCTGATCCTCGACACCTGCGACGAGCTGGGCGACCGCTGCAGCGACAGGCAGGCGATGATCGACGGCCTGTTCGCCACGAGCGGGCGTGAGTCGGTGCTCGGAACGTACGACATCGACGAGAACGGCGACACCACGCTCACCGACTACGGCGTGTACCGGATCGAGGGCGGCGAGCTCGTCTTCGACCAGACGGTCCAGGCCGAGGCGGAGCCGGGCGGTGACGCCCCCGGCGGCGGCACCGGCCCGCCCGAGGGCGGCTCCGAGGAGCAGTAACCCGAGCTAGGAGCCAGAGGCTCCAACCAGGCGAGCGGGGCGGGTCGCGGATGACCGCCCCGCTCGCCGCCTCAGCCTTCCCGCTCGCGTGAGCGGTCCAGCAGACCCTTCGCCTGGACGCCGAGTCGCTGGACGGCCGCGCCGGCCTTCTCCAGCGACGATCCCTGCTTCGGCGCCAGGCCGATCTGGCGGCTCACGTCCATCATGTCGAAGGTGATGCGCAGGCGGCACACGCGGCCGTCGCGGTACTCCTGGAGGTCGAAGCCGTCGAACTCGATGCGCTGGCCGGTGGGGGCGAACCCCGGTGGCTCGAGCGGGCCGGTGAAGGTGCCGGAGCCCGTCCAGTAGAACGCGGCGCGCGGCGCGCGCGGATCCAGGAACGGACCCTCCGCCATCCGGAACTCGAGGTCGGGCATCGCGCGCCATGCCGACTCGACGAACTCGCGTACGTCGGCGTGCCCGCGCATGGTCGTGGGCCAGGCGGAGTCGTCGTAGACGACGTCCTCGGTCATCAGCTCGAGCAGCCGATCGGCCTGGTGCGAGTTCCAGGCCGCCTCCCAGCGCTCGGCGAACTCCAACACGAACGCCTCGTCCACTGCGGCGGCGGCGAGCTCCACATCCATCTCGGTCACGGCGGCTCCTTTGGCGGGGTAGCCGCAGCTTAAGGCTCCGCGGCTCCGCACACCCGCCGCGCCACGCCGACGAGCGTGCGGGCGACGGCGACCGTGTCGGCGATGCTCGCCATTCCTCCACGGCATTGGCGCCGTCGCCCCCGGGCCCGAAGAGGACCGTGGGGATGCCGAGTCGATCGCGACCAGGCCACTCGTCAGCTCGACCAGCTCGCGCTCCATGCGGGCTCGATGGTGCCAGGCGATGTGGTGGACCGTCCTGCCTAGTGGTTGCATAGCAACACCGGGGCAGGACGGTGCCGCCGGATGCGGCTAATCTCAGTCGTTTGGCGACTCACCCCGCCGACAACGCTGCAGCCCCCGAGTCGGGCCGGGTCTGGCTGCTCGACGACGATCCTCGCGCGCGCGAGATCGTGTTCGACTTCCCCTTCGACGATGAGCTGAACGAGGCGCTCAAGCGCGTGCCGGGCCGCTGGTTCGACTGGCGCCGAAAGCACTGGCGCGTGCCCGCGGACCCGCGCCTGGCCAAGCGCGTGGAGGAGGTGCTGGGGCGCTTCCCGCGGCTGGTTCCCTCGGCCCAGGTGCTGGCCTGGCTGAGCGACTCGCACCGCTGGCGCGGCCTGGTCTCGGTGCTGTCCCACGAGGGCGCCGGCGCCTTCGTCGTGCGGAGCCTGTCCGGCGACCCGCCGGCGGACCTCGCCGGGGCGCGCGAGGTGGGCGAGCGCCGGCTGGTGATCCCCTTCGACGCAGCCGACCCGGCCGGGCTCGCCCGCCTCGAGGGCGCCCGGCTCGACGATCTCGCCCTCGCGTGCGCGCGCGAGCTGGTCGCCGGCCGGCAGCCGGCGCCGGCCGAGCTCTCGCTCGAGATCGGCGACGACGGCGAGCCCGAGCTGACCGTCTTCACCGGCTGGGACGCCGGTCCGGGGCGGGACTTCAAGGCGCTGTCCGAGGCCCGGCCGGTCCCCCGCTCGGGGCGCTTCTTCCGTCGCGACGCCGCCTGGGGCGTGGCCGTGCCCGCCGACCCGGCGCTGGCGCACGAGCTGGCCGGCTTCGTGGCGGGGCACCCGACCGTGCGGGTGGAGGAGCGCGCCCGGGCGCTGCTCGACGAGCTGGTCGCCGAGCACGACCTGGCCGCCGAGACGGTCGCGCTGTCGTACGCCGAGGATGCGGATCTCGACGGCCTCGCCCTCGGCGGCGAGCTTCACCCGTTCCAGCGCGCCGGGGTGTGCTATGCGGTCGAGCGCCGGCGCACCTTCATCGCCGACGAGCAGGGGCTCGGCAAGACCGTTCAGGCGCTGGCCACGCTCGAGCTGGACGGGGCCTTCCCCGCCGTTGTGGTCTGCCCGGCGAGCATGAAGCTCACGTGGCGGCGGGAGAGCCTGCACTGGCTCCCCGGGCGCAGCGTCGCCGTGCTCGACGGGCGCGCCGACTCCGCCTGGACCGACGAAGCCGAGGAGGCCGAGATCGTGGTGCTCAACTACGACATCCTCGACGCCCACGCGGACCGGCTCGCCGCCCGCGGTCCCCGCGCGCTCGTGCTCGACGAGTCGCACTACGTGAAGAACCCGGGCGCACAGCGCACCAAGGTGGCGCTCGAGCTCGCCGAGCGCCTGCCCGCCGGGGCGCTGCGCCTCGCCCTGACCGGCACCCCGATCCTCAACCGCCCCGACGAGCTGGTGGCGCAGCTGCGCGTGCTCGGCCGGCTGCGCGAGTTCGGCAGCGGCGCCCGCCTGTCGCGCCGCTTCCGCCACGCCGGCAGCGACGACCGGCTGCACTGGAACCTGCGCGCCCGCTGCTACGTGCGCCGCACCAAGCAGCAGGTGCTGCCGCAGCTGCCCGCGAAGCGCCACGACACGGTGCCCGTACTGCTCTCCAACGAGCACGAGTACCGGCTCGCCGAGCAGGACGTGATCGCATGGCTGCAGACGCTGCCGCTCGACCTGGGCGCGATCGACGCGAAGGTGGCCGCCGCGCTGCGCGCGGAGCAGCTCGTGCGCCTGAACAACCTGCGCCAGCTGGCCGCCCACGGCAAGCTGCCCACCGGGCTGGCCTGGATCGCCGACTTCCTCGCGTCGGGCGAGCCGCTGGTGGTCTTCGCCGAGCACGTGGCCACGCAGCGCGCGGTACTCGAGCGCTTCCCGGACGCGCTGCACATCCTCGGCTCCGACTCGGCCGCGGAGCGCCAGCGCGCGGTCGACGGGTTCCAGGGCGAGGACGGCCCGCAGCTGATCGTGTGCTCGATCCGGGCGGCCGCGCAGGGCATCACGCTCACGCGCGCCTCCAACGTCGCGTTCCTCGAGCTCGACTGGACGCCCGCGCGCCACGACCAGGCCGAGGACCGCCTCCACCGGATCGGCCAGGAGAGCTCGGTGACGGCCTGGTACCTGCTGGCCCCGGACACCATCGATGAGACGATGGCCGAGCTGCTCGAGCGAAAGCGCAGCCTGATCGACGCAGTGACCGACGGTCAGGTGCGCGACGAGGAGCGCCTCGTGGACGCGGTGATCCGCGACCTGCGCGGGCGGCCCTACCGCCACCTGCGCGTGGTGGCCTAGCGAATCCGCGCGCAGCCGGCCGAGCCGGCTGCTTGTGGCCTAACGCTGGCGCAGGGGGCTCGCATGTCGGCCACGGCGCCGAGGTGTCGCAACGGTCACCGCGGCTCGCTCGCGCATCTCCGCGATCGACTCGTCGCTGCAGGAGGCGAAGAAGCCGCCCACCACCTCGCGCACCTCGTCCATCGACTCGGCCCGGTAGAGCACCGGCTGGTACTGGGTGACGGCGGTGCCCATCTCGACCAGGTCGAGCGGGCGGTGCTCCATCTCGCGGAACTCGTCGATCTCCCCGTAGGAGGAGAGGATGCCGGCGCCGTGGGCCCTCAGCTCGCCGTCCTCGACCACCACGCCGAACTCGACCGTGAACCAGAACACGCGCGACAGGAAGCGCAGGTTCTCCTCGTCGCGAAGCCGATGGGTCGCCTCGCCGGTGAGACGGTGCAGCTCGGAGAAGGTCGGGGTGGCCAGCAGGTGGCCGTGTCCGATCACCTCGTGGATGATGCTGACCCAGGGCCGCCTGGCCGAGGCGATCGACGCCCTCGAGGGCACGCCGGAGGTGCTCGAGGTGGACGCCGTGAGCGGCCCGCAGGACCTGGTCTGCGGGGTGGCGGCGCGCGACACCGAGCACCTCCAGGAGATCGTCAACCGCCTGCTGGCGGCCGACGCGATCCGGCGCTCCACCAGCTACGTCGTGCTCAGCCGGCCGATCCGTCCGCGCGTGCAGCCGCTGGTGGACGCGGTGGGCCGGGCCGCCGGGCGCGCAGCGCCTGGCCGCAGGCGCTCGGTCAGGCCGAGCGCGCGCGGACTTGATACACGGAGGTGAAGCCGGACTCAAAGCCCCGGCGGGCGGCGCGCAGGAAGACTCGCCAAACGCGCACGCGCTCGGGCCCGGCCAGTCGCAGCGCCTCGTCGATGCGCTCGTCGAGCCGGCGGGCCCAGTGCTTGAGCGTGGTGGCGTAGTCGCCGCGAAGTCCCTCCACGTGCTCTACCTCGAAGCCGGCCCGCTCGAGCGCGAACAGGATCTGGGACAGGTGGAGCGGGGCGGCGTCGGGGAAGACGTAGCGCTCGGAGAAGGCGCCCGCCTCCGGGTCGCCGTGGCGCAGCCGGGCGATGCCGTGGTTGAGGAGCCGCCCGCCCGGCATCAGCAGCGCCGCCAGGCGCTCCGCGTACTCGTCGATCCGCGCGGCGCCCACGTGCTCGACCATGCCGATGCTGGCGACGGCGTCGAAGGGCGCGGCGTCGAGCGTGCGGTAGTCGGCCACCCGGATCTCCACGTGGCCCTCGAGGCCCCGCTCCGCCACCCGGCGCCGGGCCAGGGCGGCCTGCGGCTCGGACAGCGTGATCCCCAGCACCTCCACGCCGTGCCGGCTCGCGGCGTGGATCGCGAAGCTGCCCCAGCCGCAGCCCACGTCGAGCACGCGCTCGCCCCGCTCGAGCGCGAGCTTCCGGCAGACCAGCTCGAGCTTGGCCTCCTGCGCCTCCTCGAGCGTCGTCGCTCCGCGCGAGAAGAGTCCGCAGCTGTAGGTGAGCGACTCGCCGAGGAAGAGCGCGAAGAACTCGTTCGAGACGTCGTAGTGGTGGCGTACGGCGCGCGCGTCGCGCTCGAGGCTGTGACGCCGGCCGCGCGGGGCGAGCTCGGCGGCGGGTGCGCGCGGGGGGCGCATC
>JBOGXS010000152.1:0-9009 GCA_050693815.1 Thermoleophilaceae bacterium
GGCCCGCGGCCCGAGCCACTCGGTCTCGAGGCCCAGCGAACGATGCAGCTCTTGCAGGCGGCGCAGCTCCCCGGCGTCGTCGCGGTCGGCCGCGACCGCCAGGGCGCCGCTCTCCCGGTAGCCGGTCGACAGGCCCGTGTGCTCCTCGAGCTCGGCGGCGAAGGCGGGCCAGCGCTCGCGCCCGGCGAGGTTCACGCGCAGCAGCGCGTGCTCGCCGAAGTCCGCCTCCGTCACGGGGGCGAGCATCCCCGCGGCCACGCCCGAGGAGCCGGCCGCCGGCTCCCTGGCGCGGTCGACCACGAGCACCGACAGGCCGCGCCGGCCGGCGCGCCAGGCACAGGCCAGGCCGATCAGGCCGGCGCCGATCACGACAGCGTCGTAGCGTGTGCTCCGCGGCAGTTGAATCACCTTCCCTTCGCCGGCATTACCCGGGTCAGGTTCGACGGTCGGCGGCGCCGCAGCCGCCCTCTCAGCCCGGTTCCTCCGAGCTCCCGTTTGGCCGCAAGCACTCGGCTCGGCCGAGTGCGCGCGGATCCGTGTCAAGTACCTCGATTCTATCGCCGCCGGGCGATCTGCTAAGCATTGGGGGCCGCGCCACCGCAACTCTGCCGGCGCGTGCAGGTTTGACAGGGAACCCCCGGGGAACGCGCCTTTCCAGCTCAGGCCGCTCGCTGCGTGCCATGACCCGACTGACGATCACAATCGCCGTGCTCATCGCTGCCGCGCTCGCCGCGCCGGTGGCCGACGCCTCCACGCGGCAGCTGACGATCATGCAAGACGACGCCCAGGTGCGCGGCGCCACCGACAGGACGCTCGACGAGTTCGCGTCGCTCGGCGTCGACGTGGTCAAGCTCAACCTGTTCTGGGACGAGGTCGCCCCGGGCGGTCGCCGCAAGCCGGCGGGCTTCGACGGCGCCGACCCGGCCAGCTACTCCTGGGGCAGCTACGACAACGCCATCCGCGGCATCCTCGCCCGCGGGATGCGGCCCTTCCTGAGCCTGGGCGGTCGCGCACCGGACTGGGCCTCGGGCAGGCGCGGGCGGCGCGGCACCTACAAGCCCAACGCGCGCGAGTTCCGCCTCTTCGCCGAGGCCGCCGGGCGGCGCTTCCCCGAGGTCGGCATCTGGTCGATCTGGAACGAGCCCAACCTCTACAGCTGGCTCAGCCCGCAGCGCAGCCGGCGCGTGCCGCGGTCGCCCTCGATCTACCGCAAGCTCTACATCGCCGGGCACCGCGGCCTGCGCGCCTCGGGCAACGGCGGCGACACCATCCTGCTCGGCGAGCTGATGCCGCGCGGAGGCAGCGACCGGCGCAAGGTCCGGCCGCTCGAGTTCCTGCGCGAGATGGTCTGCCTCAACCGCAGGTACCGCCAGTACCGCGGCCGTGCGGCCAAGCGGCGCGGCTGCCGCCGGGTGCGGCGCATCCCCACCTCGGGCCTGGCCTACCACCCGTACACGCTCGCCGGCGGCCCGCGCGTCCGAGAGGGCCGTGACGACGCCGCGATCGGCCAGCTCGGCCGCGTGCGGCGCACGCTCGACGCCCTGGCCCGCCGCGGCAAGCTGCCGCGCCGGCTCAAGATCTGGATCACCGAGTTCGGCTACCAGACCAGGCCGCCCGACCGCTTCGCCACCCCGATCCGCCGCGCGCCTGCGCTGATGGACCTCAGCGAGTGGATCGCGTTCCGCAACCGCCGCGTGGCCAGCTACGCCCAGTACACCCTGCGCGACAACGACTTCTGGCAGTCGGGGCTGCGCTTCGAGAGCGGCCGCGCCAAGCGCGGCGTGTACACGGCCTTCCGCATGCCGCTGTTCGTGCGCTCGCTGGGCGGGAACGCCGTCGAGGTCTTCGGCGGGCTGCGCTCGGCCACGGGTGGCAGCGCGCTGGTGGAGTCCAAGGCGCCGGGCCGCCGCTACCGCAGGCGGGGCACCGCCGCCGTGAACCGGCGCGGCTACTTCAGGCGCGTCTTCCGGATCAGAAACGGCTTTCGACACAAGTTCCGGGTTACGCTGAACGGACGCTCTCGCGTCAAGCGCGTGTCCCGGTGAGGCCCGCACCCGTCCCAAGGAGAGTTCGACTCGTGACCGTCGCCGCATCTCGCCCCGCTCGAGGACTGCGGACCGCCGTCGTCGCGGCCGCCGTCCTGCTGACCGGCTTCCTCGTCGCACCGGCCGACTCGCGCGCCGCGCGCGGCATGGAGCTCGCGATCCAGGACGACTCCCTGTTCGTGCAGGGCCACAAGCGCTTCGAGGGCGACAGGGCCTTCGACTACGCGCGGGCGCTCGGCGTCTCGCGCATCCGCGTGAACCTGCTGTGGGCCTACACGATGCCGGAGTCGCAGTACAACGCCCGCCGCAAGCCCGGCACGGTCAACTACAACTTCACCCAGATCGACCAGCTGATCGACCGGGCGGCCGCGAACGGGATGCGCGTCCACCTCTCGCTCACCGGGCCCGCGCCGCGGTGGGCCAACGCCCGGCGCCGTCTCCCCACGTCGAACAGGGCCTGGTACAAGCCGAACGCGCGCCAGTACGGCGAGTTCGCCGACGTCGTGGCGAACCACTTCAGAGGCCGCGTCGACCGCTACAGCATCTGGAACGAGCCCAACTACAAGACCTGGCTCGGTCCGCTGAAGGCCGCTCCGAGGATCTACCGCTCGATGTACGTGCGGGCGTACAGGGCGATCAAGAAGGCCGACCGGCACGCCCAGGTGCTGATCGGCGAGACCAGCCCGTACTCGCGGCGGGGCCGCGCCACGTCGCCGCTCGCCTTCCTGCGCAAGGTCACCTGCGTGAACCGGCGCTACCGGCGCGTGCGCCGCTGCGCGAGGCTGAAGGCCGACGGCTACGCCCACCACCCGTACGACTTCACCCATACGCCGCGGTTCCAGTTCCGGGGCTCGGACAACGTCACGATCGGGACGCTCTCCCGCCTCACGCGGGCGCTCGACCGGCTGAGGCGCTCCGGTGCGCTGCGCCGGACCCGACGCGGGCGCATGCCGGTCTACCTGACCGAGTACGGCTACTTCGCCTCCGGCCGGCGCGCCGTGTCGCCGAGGAAGCGCTCTCGCTACCTCAAGCAGGCCTACTCGATCGCGCTGCGCAACCGGCGCGTGAAGAGCCAGCTGCAGTACCTGCTGCTGGTCCTTCCGCGTCGCTCGCAGTCCACGTTCAACACCGGGCTGGTCAGCCGGTCCGGGCGGCGCCTGCCGCAGTACAGGGCGTTGCGCAGCTGGTACCGGGCCAACCGGCGCCGGGTCAAGCGGCCGCGCCCGTTCACGCTGCCGCCGGCGCCGCCGAACCCGAGTCGTTAGAGGTGAGGCTCGCCGAGGGGGCGCTCGAGCGCCTTCGGCGAGCCCGGCTGTACCTGATCGCGGAGGCCGCGGCGGAGTCGATCGTGGCCGCGGCGCTCCGCGGCGGGGTCGACATGGTCCAGCTGCGCGACAAGCGCGCCGGCGACGACGAGCTGCTGGCGGCCGCCGCGCGCTTCCGGGCGCTGTGCGCGGGCCACGACGCGCTCTTCTGGCTGAACGACCGCCCCGACCTGGCGCTCGAGGCGGGTGCCGACGGCGTGCACGTGGGCCAGGACGACATCCCGGTGGCCGAGGTGCGCGAGCAGGTGGGACGGCGGCTGCTGATCGGGCTCTCCACCCATTCGCCCGCCCAGTTCGACGCCGCGCTCGGCTCGGCTGCCGATCAGCTGAGCGTCGGGCCGATCTGGGAGACCCCCACCAAGGAGGGCCGCCCCGCGGCTGGGCTCGGCTACGTGCGCCACGCGGCGGCGCAGGGCGGGGAGCGCCCCTGGTTCGCGATCGGCGGAATCCACGCCGGTAACGTCGGCGAGGTGGTGGCCGCGGGGGCGCGCCGGATCGTGGTCGTGCGGGCCATCGGCGATGCCGCCGACCCCGAGGCGGCGGCCGCGGAGCTGCGCTCGGCGCTGGGCTAGGCTAGGCGGCCCCCCCCCGTCGCATCCAGTCGAGCGTTCTGGTGCCCCCCGCACCGTTGCCGCGACCCGGGGGAACCGTCCTGCCCAGGTGTGGCCACGCGACACCAGAACAGGACGGTACCGGCCGACACGCCATCGGAATGCGCGGTGAGAAGCGATGGGGGCGGGCTCAGGCGCTGCCGCCTAGTGGTCGCTCCTCCAAGTTCGCACCCGTTTGCCGGCTACGAACTTGTCGGAGACCACTAGCGCCGGCAGGCGCCCTCGGACGTCTTCCTGCAGCCCTGGTAGCGCCTGGCGCTCCGCCTGTATGCCCTGAGGGAGGGCCTGGCGTCGATCTGGCCGCTCGAGTAGCGGACGAGGCCGGCGTAGTCGAACAGGTCGCCGTTGCCGTAGGACGAGGCCCACGTGTACCAGTACACCCGCCCCAGGCGCAGCCTGCGGCGGTTGCGTGCCGCCAGCCGGTAGAGGCCGCGCAGGCGCTTGGCCATGCCCCTGTCGGTGGTGTACCAGCGGCGCTGCCAGGCCGCGCGCGGTCGCGCGACCCGGTTCTTGCCGGCGGGCCAGGTGGTCTCGGTGATCCAGATCGGCTTGCGCCGGGCGCGGTCGCGGCGCAGCGCGCGGCGGAAGTAGCGCACGCCCTTGATCACGTTCTTGGGCCGCGAGGTGAAGAAGTTGAGCGCGGCCACGTCGAAGTAGCGCCGGATCTTGTAGCGGCTGAGGAGGGCGTAGTGGCGCCAGGCGAAGTCGGCGAGGCCGGCCAGCACGATCGTGGCGCGCGGGTCGACGCTCTCGATGGCGGGCTTCGAGGCCTTCAGCAAGCGCGCGTACTCGCGCGCCCAGGCGTTCCTCGAGCGGCCGTCGGTGTTCCAGTAGAAGCCGATGTGGGGCTCGTTCCAGATCTGCCAGGCGCGCACGGGCTCGCGGGGCAGCTCGGGGTGCTCGTCCCAGAACGCCCCGGACGGGCCGTAGCGGAGCACCAACCCGCGCAGGAAGGCGGTGTACGCGCCGATGTGGGAGGGCGGCGAACCCTGCCGGCCCGGGTTACGGGCCGCCCAGTCGGGGGGGTCCAGCACGATCGGAAGCAGGGCCATGTTGTGGCGGGCCGCGCGAGCCACGAGCTCGTCGGTGTGGGAGAAGTCCGGGGCCCTGCCCTCCACGGGCTGCGCCCGCGCCCAGGCGACGACCGTGCGCACGCTCTCCACGCCGGACTGCGCCATCAGCGCCCACTGCGCTTCCTGGTTCTCGGGGGAGGAGCGGATGGCGGCGCGGTCCCACATCACGCCGAAGAAGCCGCGCGGCACCTTGCGCTTCCCGGCCTCGGCGGCCGGGGCGGCCACGAGCAGCGTGGCGGCGAGGGCAATCGAGAGCAGTGCGCGCATCGTCCAGTGGTTTTCTCCGAGAGCACGGGCGCGGCTCGGCGAGCGAGAACCGAGCATCGATGTGCACGCGAGCGCAGCCAATGCAGCGCATTGGCGAGCATCGCGGGTGCGGCGAGGCGAGGGTTCGCAGCCGCCGAACGGGCTCGTGCTCGAGGAGGAGACCACGCAGGGCATGGAACCCGGGAGCCTAGGGATCGTTGCGGGGTACGCGCGTCCCACTAACGTGGGCCTCGCAGATGGCCGGCAAGCGAACGAGCCGTAAGCGACGCCAGCGGCGGCGTGCCTCGTCGGCGCCGCCCCGGCCGCCGGAGGCCGCCACGGACGCCATGGCGCGCGGCTACGCGCGGGGGCGCGCCAAGGACGAGCAGGCCCGCGCCGCGCTGGAGCCGCTGCGGCCGGGTGAGCGGCCCGGGCCGGTGACGGTCGGCGCGGTGGTCGCGACGCTGTTCGCCATCGCCAACCTCGTCGCGCTCGTGTTCGGCTACAACGCGAGCGAGGACGCGGTGTCGCCGGGCAGCGACTTCACGGGCACCGTAATCGCCTCGCTGATCCTGATCGTGGTGGCCTACGGGATGTGGAGGGCCCGGTACTGGGGTGTGCTCGGCATGCAGACCCTGCTGGCCCTTACGCTCGTGTTCTCCTCGCTGGCGCTCATCACCGTGAACAGCCTGTGGGGCACCCTGGTGCTCGTGGTCATCATCGGCTCCGCGGGCACGCTGTTCTGGTTCCTCGTGAAGGCCATGGCGCGCATCCAGATGCCGGAGCGGCCGGGGGCTCAGGCCGGTCGATAGGCTCCGGCGCCAATGCCGGAGGACAGGTACGACTGCATCGTCATCGGGTCCGGTCCGGGGGGCTACGTGGCGGCGATTCGGGCCGCCCAGCTGGGGCTGAAGACCGCGGTGGTCGAGAAGGGCAACACTGGCGGCCGCTGCCTCAACGAGGCCTGCATCCCGGCCAAGTCGATCCTGCGCGTGGCGGAGGTGATGTCCGAGGTGCGGCACGCCGGCGACTTCGGCATCTCGGCGGGCGAGGTGTCCTTCGACTACGCCGGCGCGGCGAAGCACCGCGACAAGGTCGTCAAGACGCTGACCGGCGGGGTCGGGATGCTCTTCGAGAAGAACAAGATCGACCTGATCGAGGGCTTCGGCTCGGTCACCGACGACGGCAACGTGAAGATCGGCGGCCAGTTCGACGGCACGGAGATCCAGACCGACCGCGTCGTGCTCGCGTGCGGCTCGGTCGCCAGGCCGCTGCTCGACCTCTCGTTCGGAGAGCGCATCCTGGACACGGCGGGAATGTGGCTGCTGAACGAGCAGCCATCACGCTTGTGCGTGATCGGCGCGGGGGCCTCGGGCGTGGAGATCGCCTCGGCGCTGGGGCGGCTGGGGACCGAGGTGCTGCTGCTCGAGGCGCTCGACCAGATCCTGCCGCTGGAGGACGAGGAGATCTCGAAGGCGTGCGCGCGCGAGGTGCGCAAGCAGAACGTGCGGATCGAGACGGGGGCTCGCGTCGAAGGCGCCTCGGCCTCTGACTCGGGCGTGTCCGTCTCGTGGGGCGGCGAGACGGAGGAGTTCGACTACCTGGTGATCGCCGCGGGGCGCGGGCCCGACGTGGAGGGGCTCGGCCTGGAGGAGGCCGGGATCGAGCGCGACGACCAGGGCCTCGTCAAGGTGGACGGGCGGATGCGGACGTCGCTTCAGGGCGTGTGGGCGATCGGCGACATGGTCCCCGGCCCTGCGCTGGCCCACAAGGCGTCGGACGAGGGCATCATCGCGGTCGAAGACGCGGCCGGGAACGACGTGCACCCGATCGACTACCGCTTCGTGCCCGCGGTGACGTTCTGTTACCCGCAGGTCGCCTCGTTCGGCATGACCGAGAGGGAGGCGCGCGAGGCGGGCCACGACGTGGTGGTGGGCAAGGTGCCGATGGGCGCGGTCGGAGCGCCGACCGTGTACGGCGACCGCGGCGGCATGGTCAAGATCGTCGGCGACTCCCAGTACGGCGAGATTCTCGGCGGCCACATCTGCTCGGTGAAGGCGGCCGACCTGATCCAGGAGCTCGTGAACGCACGCCAGCTCGAGGGCGGCTTCCCGGAGGTGGCCCGAACCATCCACCCGCACCCGGCGTTCGCCGAGACGGTGATGGAGGCGGCGCGGGCCACGGATGGCTGGTTGATTCACGGCTGAGCCGCGCGGCGCGCCGTGCCACACCGCCGCCGTGCGTGCCGTCGCGGCGGGCGCGCGGAGGCCCCCCGCATCGAGTGTCGACTTGACCGGCGTGGAGCCGGATCGACAATCGAGCCGGAAGCTCAACGCCCGACCAGCGAACAACGACAACTGCGCAAAGAGCGAGAAGATTGGTGGCTCCTGTGCCAAATGCGCTCCCTGGCTCGGATGGGGGACAGTTAGGCTCGCCCAGAGGTGAAATGAGAGGGGGCGAGATTCCTCCTCGGGCTTCTTATCACTACGGGAGATGACTCTTAGGCGTCCTAGCAACCCAATTCGGTCGCGGTCGAGCCGGTCCGCAGCGCTCGCCGTCGCCTGGGTGATTGCGCTCGCCGGCCAGGCGGCTCCTTCCTCTGCCAACGAATTCACCATCAACGCCTGCCAGGCCGATCGCGGCAACTTCTCGACCCAGGCGTTCGAGGACTTCGCGACGCGCGGGATGATGTGGAAGCGCGCCTGCGACCCGGAGGGTCCCGGCCTCCGGGGGCTCGTGACCTCGAACGTGATCCGCTCGGGCCGCGTGCGGCGCGGCGCCCGCTCGTACTTCATCCTGAGGGCGCCGCACGGCACCCGCTTCTCCCGCTTCACGTGGTCCGGGCAGGCGCGCCGCCGCGACTGCCGCTACGCGCTCCAGCTCTGGGCGAGCCGGCCCGACGGGCCGCCCGTCTCGATCAAGAACGTGCGCGCCAACCGGCGCTGCCCGCGCCGCGGATACGCCCAGGCGGCCGGCTGGCCGCGACCGCGCACCTACAACATCGCCGGGGCCACCCGCGTGGTCCAGCGAGTGGTGTGCGTGGGCAAGCGCAGGTCGCGCTACTGCTCGAGCCGCGGCCTCAACTACATCCGAACCTTCAAGGCCCAGGCGACGGTGGTCGACGTGAGCCCGCCCCTGGTGGGCATCCTGCAGGACAACCCGTTCACGCGGGGGGAGTGGGTTGGTGGGGTGCAGACGGTGGGCTACAACGCGCTCGATAACACCGGGGTGAGGCTTGCTCGCGCCGTCGTCAGCGGTTTCGCCCGCGGGGAACATCCACGGGCGTGCAGCTACGCCCAGCGAATTCCCTGCCCTAACGGTCCCGGTGCCATCACCGTCGATACCCGCAGCCTCGGTGACGGCTCACAACCTCTGACCATCCAAGCCGAAGATGCTGCCGGAAATCTCAACGGTTCGGCTCCAATCACCGTTCGCGTCGATAACACAGCCCCGGGCGCGGTGCCGGTTTCCGTCGAGGGGGGCGACGCGTGGCGCAACCGAAACGACTTCGACGTCGGCTGGGACAACCCGGACGAGGGCGACCGAGCCCCGATCACCGTGGCTCACTACCGGCTGTGTCGTCCCGGCGGAAGCGACTGCGTAGGCGCGAGTCGATCGGGGCTCGGCATCGAGCAACTCGCCGATCTCACTGTGCCGGCCCCCGGCGAATGGCATCTGCGCCTCTGGCGTCAGGACGCCGCGACCAACC
>JBOGXS010000153.1:0-10024 GCA_050693815.1 Thermoleophilaceae bacterium
CCGCGCCCAGCTCCTGGATCAGCTCGCCGTTGAGCGCGTTGCGCTTGTCCGGGCGGTCGAGGACCAGGTGGCGCACGGCGCCGCGATCCTCTGTGCGCAGGAGCGACATCTGGGGTGCCCAGCCTAATGGAGCTCAAGCGGGTGGGAGTGCTCGGCTGCGACTTCGTCGGCCTACACACGCTCCGCGCGATCTGCGACGTGCTCTTCGGCGCGATCTGCGACGTGCTCTTCGACGAGTTCCGCGAGCGCCGCTTCGCGCGCCCGCCCACCCTGCGCAACCTGCTCTCGGCCGGCTGGTACGGGCGCAAGTCGGGGCGCGGCTTCCACGACTACTCCGGCGAGGCGCCTGGCGGCGGTCGAGCTGCGCTGAGCCGTCCTTCAGTTGAGCAGCGCGCGCAGGTGATCCATGCTGGCACGGGCTCCCTCACTGGGGTCCCCCGGCCAGCCGTCGGTCTCCACGGTGAGCCAGCCGTCGAACCCGCTGTCGCGTAGCGCGGCGAGCACGCCGGCCACGTCGAGCACCCCCTGGCCCAGTGGGACGAAGCCGCCGGAGGCGTCGAGGTCCTTGATGTGCACGTAGGCGATCCGTTCGCGGTAGGTGCGCACGAGCTCCACGGGGTCGCCGCCGGCGGCCTGCAGGTGGCCCGTGTCGGGGCAGAAGTGGATGCCGGAGCGGCTGAACACGCGCTCGATCTGCTCGGGCGACTCGACGATCGTGCTCAGGTGGGGGTGGAAGCTCGCCACGAGCCCGTGTCCCGCGGCGATTCGTGCAACCTCGTCGAGCCCGGCGGCGAGGCGGTCGTAGTCGGAATCGGCCGGCGGCTCGGTGCGCTGGGCGCCGCCGCCGACGACGAGATGCTCGGCCCCGAGCTCCGCCGCCCACTCGCATGCCTTGCGGATGCGCCACAGCTCCTCCGGCAGGATCTCGGGGTAGACGAGGTTGGCGCCGCTGTACACGCCGATCAGGCTGAGCCCGTGCTCGTCCAGCGCCGCGCGCAGGCGACCGGGGTCGTCGGCGAGCTCGGCGAGGTTGCCGTCGAAGACCTCGACGCCTTCGTAGCCGGCCGCGGCGACTTCGCCGAGCGTGGCCAGCGTGTCGCCGGGGGTGAGGTAGAAGAGGTCCTTGATGCTCGTGACCCCGACGGGATGGCCGACCACGCCGCCCCAGGCGTTCGTCTGATGACCGAGTCGCATGTGTCTTCCTCCTTGCCCCTGGCGAAGAGGTCAGCTCCACCACATCTCGCCGGCGGGCTCGCGCAGGAGAACGCCGCGCAGGAGCGCGACCGCGCGCTCGAGGCCCTCGTCGCGCGAGGCGAGGATGTCCTCGTGCTCGATGCTGAGCACGCCGTCGTAGCCGGCCGTTCGCAGCGCTGAGACCAGGTCGCGCCACATGCTCTCGCCGTGGCCGTAGCCGACCGTGCGGAAGGTCCAGGCCCGGTCGAGGACGCGGGCGTAGGGCTTGGCGTCGAGCACGCCGTTACGGCGCACGTTGGCCGCGTCGATGTAGGTGTCCTTCGCGTGCGCGTGAAAGATGGCTCCGGCGCGACCCAGCTCGCGGACCGCCTCGATCGGGTCGATGCCCTGCCAGACGAGGTGGCTGGGGTCGAAGTTCGCGCCGATACGCTCGCCCGCCTCGCGCCGCAGTCGCAGCAGCGTCTCCGGGTTGTAGACGACGAAGCCCGGGTGCATCTCGAGCCCGATCCCGCGGACCCCGTGGCGTGCGGCCTGCTCGGCTTCGGCGCCCCAGTATGGAAGCACGCGCTCGTTCCACTGCCAGGCGAGCAGCTCCTCGAAGTCGGGCGGCCACGGGCAGATGACCCAGTTCGGATGGCGGGCGCCCGGCCCATCGCCGGGGCAGCCGGAGAACGTGTTGACGACGTCGATCTCGAGCAGCTCCGCCAGTTGCAGCGTCGCCCGCCAGGTCTCCTGATGGGCGTCGGCGATCTCCTGGCGAGGGTGCAGCGGGTTGCCGTGGCAGCTCAGCGCGCTGATCGTCAGCCCGCGCGCGGTCACCGCGTCGCGCAAGGCCCGTGCACGCGACGGATCGGCCAGCAGCTCGCGGGGCGGGCAGTGCGCGTCGCCCGGGTAGTTGCCGGTGCCGAGCTCGACCGCGTCGAGGCCGAGCTCGGCGACGCGGTCGAGGACGGCTTCGAGCGGACGGTCGGCGTAGACGACGGTGAGCACTCCCAGCTTCACGCCGAGACCCGATCGGGGGCCTGCACACGCATCCAGCGCTGCTCGCGGTCGCTGGCCATCACCGCCTCCACCAGCTGCACGCGGGCGTGGCCCTCGCGGAAGCTGGCCACGTTCGTCTCGTGGTCCTCGCCCGATCCCCGCGCGGCCACCGCGGCGTAGAAGTCGGCGAAGACGTTGCGAAGGGCGTCGAACCAGCCTTCGGGGTGCCCGGCGGGCAGGTGGGTCAGCCGTGCCGCGGGCGGCAGCAACGTTGCGGGATCGCGCACCAGCTCCAGGTTCGGCCCGCCGCGCCGCCCCACCCACGCGCGCTCGGACTGCTCCTGGTTCCAGGCGATCGCGGCGTGGGCGCAGTCGACTTGAATGGCCAGCCCGTTCTTGCTTCCGGCGCTCGTCTGCGAGACGGTGAACGTCCCCTTGGCGCCGCTCTCGAAGCGCACGAGCACGGTCCCGAAGTCCTCGCTCTCGACCCGCACACCCTCTCCACGACCGCCCGAGCGGTCCGAGAAGGTCGATCCGTCCTCGCCCGGGCGCAGGCGGGTGGGATGCAGCGTGGAGAGGTCGGCGAACACCTCGGCGACGAGATCGCCGGTGACGTGCTGGACGAGGTCGGACCAGTGCGACCCGATGTCGGCTACGGCGCGGGACGCGCCGCCCTCGGCTTCCTCCAGCCGCCAGTTCCAGTCGCTCTCGAGCAGGAGCCAGTCCTGGAGGTAGCGGCCGTGGACGAAATGCGGTGCCCCATACTCGCCGCCGCGGACCATCGCGCGGATCTGCGCGACCATCGGGTAGTGGCGGTAGTTGAAGCAGACGCCGCTCGCCACCCCGTTCCCGGCGGCGCGCTCCGCGGCCGCGACCAGGCGGGCGCTCTCGTGGCTGTCCGTCGCGAGCGGCTTCTCGGACATGACGTGCTTGCCACGCTCGAGCGCGGCCAGGTTCACGTCGTGGTGGAGGCGATTGATCGTGCACGTGTGCACCGCTTCCACGGCGGGATCGTCGAGCAGCTCGAGGTAGTCGGCGTAGGCCCGCAGCCCGTGCCGTGCGGCCAGCTCACCGGTGCGTCCCGCATCGCGGCCGGCCACCGCGACCACCTCGACCTCGGGGATCCGGCGCAACGCCTCGAGGTGTGCGGCGGCCGCGAACCCGGTGCCCACGATGCCGACCCCGGTCCGCGCTGCCGGCGCTGCGCTAGTCACGGGCGACGAGGGCGACGGCGAGGATGATGATCGCGCCCCGGATGATCTGCTGCTGGCTGAACTCGAGTCCCATGAGGATCAGTCCGTTGTTGATGAGGCCGATCATGATCGAGCCGAGCAGCGCACCGATCACCGACGCGCGGCCGCCGAACAGGCTCGTCCCGCCGAGGATCACAGCGGCGATCACAGACAGCTCGTCGCCCTCGCCCCACTGGAAGCGTCCAGAGTGCAGCCGGCCGGCGTAGAGCATGCCGGCGATCGCCGCCGCGCTCGACGCGCCGACCATCACCAGGAACTTGATCCGGTTGGCCGGCACGCCGCTGAAGCGCGCCGCCTCCTTGTTGCCACCGGTCGCGAGCACCCCGCGGCCGTAGGGAGTGTGGCGCAGCAGGACGTGGCCGATGGCAAAGGCCACCGCGGTCCACACGACCAGCGACGGGATCGGCCCGAGGTCGCCGGAGCCGAAGGTGTTGTTGAAGGTGTCGTTGAGGATCGGCTGAGGGGCGGAGTCGGTGATCCACTGGGCCGACCCGCGGGCGATGCCGAGCATGCCCAGGGTGACGAGGAAGGAGGGGATGCCGACGACGACGACGAGCGCCCCGTTGATGGAGCCGACCAGCACGCCGAGCAGCAGGCCGGCGATGATGCCGGGCACGAGGCCGTAGGCATCGAGGGCCATCGCGCAGAGGACCGAGGCCAGCCCGGCCACCGCCCCCACCGACAAGTCGATCTCGGCGGCGCCGATGACGAAGGTCACCGCCACCGCCATCACCGAGATCGTGGCCGTCTGGCGGATGATGTTGAGCAGGTTGTTGGAGGTGAGGAACCCCTCGTCGCTCAGCGCCACCGCGAAGACGACGAACAGCAGGGTGAAGCCGATGTAGAGCACGTAGCGCCGCCAGTCGACGCTGCGGGCCGTGGCCCACGGGCCGCCGCGCAGCACGCCTTGGAGTCCGCTCATGCCGCCGCCTCCTGGACGAGTCGATGGAGCTCGGGCTCGTCGGGGACCTCGGGGCGGCTCAGCGACCGATCGACGCTGCCGTCGCGCAGCACGACGATCCGGTCGGCCACCGCGAGCAGCTCGGCGAGCTCCGAGGAGATGACGATGACGCCCTTGCCCTGGTCGGCCAGGCCTCGGACGAGCTCGACGATCTCGGACTTGGTGCCGATGTCGACCCCGGCCGTCGGCTCGTCGAGCACGAGGACCTCCGGGTCGGTGGCGAGCCACTTGGCGAGCACGACCTTCTGCTGGTTGCCGCCGGACAGCCGGCGGCAGACGGTGTTGAGCGACCGCGTCCGGATGCCGAGCTGCTCGACATGGCGCTGGGCGATCTGCCGGCCCTCCCCGTCGTCGAGAATTCCGCCGCGGCTCAGGCGGCGCAGGAGCGTGAGGGTGAGGTTGGCCTGGACGGTGTGGTCGAGCACCAGCCCCTGCAAGCGGCGGTCCTCGGGCACGAGCACGATCCCGTGCTCGATGGCGTCCGCGGGCCGGCGGATGCGGATCTCCTGTCCGCGCAGGAGGATCCGGCCGGCGGCGATCTGGTCGATGCCGAACACGGCGCGAGCCAGCTCGCTGCGGCCGCTGCCCATCAGTCCTGCGATGCCGAGGATCTCCCCCGGGTGGAGCTGGAGATCGACCCGGCGGACGCCCGTCGCGGTGGACAGGCCGGAGAGCTCGAGCAGCGGTGTCCCGGAGCGGTCGACCGACCGCTCGCTCCACTCCGTCACGACGGCCCGCCCGACGATCAGCTCGATCAGCCGCTCCATGTCGAGCTCCGAGATAGCTCGTGTGTCGACCAGCCGGCCGTCGCGCAGGACGGTCACCCGGTCGGCCACCGCGAGCACCTCCTCGAGACGATGGGTGATGTAGACGATCGTGATCCCGCGCGCCTTGAGGCCTTGGATGATCTTGTAGAGCGCCTCCACCTCGCTCTGGGCCAGCGACGCGGTCGGCTCGTCCATGATCAGGATGCGCGCGTCCTGGGAGAGCGCCTTGGCGATCTCGACGAGCTGCGTGCTGGCGGTGCTCAGGCGCGAGACCGGGGTGCCCGGATCGATGTCGACGCCGAGCTCGCCGAGCAGCTCGGCCGCGCGGCGCTCGGCAGCTCGATCGTCGAGCAGACCCGCCCGCGTGCGCCCCTCGCGCGTGAGGTAGATGTTCTGGGCGACGGTGAGCGTCGGGATGAGGCTGAACTCCTGGAAGATCATCGCGATCCCATGGCGCTGGGAGGCCTGCGGGCTGCCCAGCTGCACCGCCTTCCCGTCGAGCTCTACGCGCCCCCGGTCGAGCGTGTAGACGCCCTCGAGGATCTTCATCAGCGTGGACTTGCCGGCTCCGTTGCCGCCGAGCAGCGCGTGCGTCTCACCGGCGTGCAGCTCGAAGTCGACGTCGTCGAGCACGGTGACCCCGCTGAACGCCTTGCCGATCCCCTGCATGCGCAGCAGCGGTGGGGTCACGCCCCCGCCTCCACCGGTTCGCGCACCTCCGCCCAGCCACCGGCCTCGGCGGAGGCGAGCACGGCCGCGGCGATGCACTCGATGCGGTAGCCGTCCTCGAAGCTCGGGTCGGCGGGCCGCCCCTCCACGATCGCCTCCATGAGGTCGCGGCACTCGATGATCTTGGTCTCGCCGTAGCCGATGCCGAGGCCGGCGATCGGCCACAGGCCCTCTCCGTAGGGGTGCGGCGGGCCCGTGAGGATTGTCCGGAACCCCTGGCGGTCCGCGGGATCGGCGGTGCTGTAGAGCCGCAGCTCGTCGCGGCGCTCGTAGTCGAAGGCGAGCGTCCCGTGCTCGCCGTGGACCTCGAAGCCGAGGTGGTTCTTGCGTCCGTGGGCGGCGCGCGTCGCCTCGATCGAGCCGACCGCGCCGCTCTCGAACCGGAGCACGGTGAGCACCTCGTCGTCAACGTCGACCGGCTCCCGCCGCGCGCCCTCGAGCTTCTGGGCGCCCGCGAGCTGGTCGGCCCCGCCCTGCGGCACCGGCCGGTCCTCGATGTAGCGGTGCGTGAGGGCGCTGACCGCGGCGATCTCGCCCGCGAGGTAGCGGGCGAAGTCGATCACGTGGGTGCCGATGTCGCCCAGCGCCCCGGAGCCGGCGACGTCCTTGCGGAAGCGCCACGACAGCGGCAGGTCCGGGTCATTTGACCAGTCCTGCAGGTAGGTGCCGCGGAAGTTGCGCACCGCCCCGATCGCCCCCTCGTCGATGAGCTTGCGGGCCAGCGCCACCGCCGGTGTGCGCCGGTAGTTGAACGCCACCATGTGGGTCACCCCGGCGGCGACGACCGCGTCCCGCATCGCCCGGGCCTCCTCGGGGGTCCGCGCGAGCGGCTTCTCGCACAGCACGTGCTTGCCGGCCTCCGCGGCGGCGATCGCGATCTCCAGGTGCTGGTCGTTGGGGACCGCGATGTCGACGAGGTCGACGCCGGGGTCTTCGATCACCCGGCGCCAGTCCCCGGTCGAGCGCTCGTAGCCGTAGCGGGCCGCCGCCTCGCGCGCCAGCTCCTCGCTGACCTCGGCGATGACGGCCCGCCGCGGGATGGCCGGCGCGGGCCAGAAGAACATCGGCATCGCCGCATAGGCCAGCGAGTGCGCCTTGCCCATGAAGCCCGCGCCGATGACGCCGACGTTCACCGTCCGCCGACCCCCGGCGGGGGCGGGGCCTGAGGGCGTGCTCACTCGCTCGCCTCCACGACCTTGTCCGGCAGGCCCTCGTGGTAGACGGCCCGCCAGGCCTGCTCCAGGTTCTCGGGTGTCACCGGGAGGGCGGTGACGGCCACATACGGCGGAGCCTTCTTGTCGATCAGGCTGTAGCCGGCGAGCGTTGCCTCGGCCACGCCTTGGTCGAATGGGCGCTGGGCGCCGAGGCCCTTGACCGGGCCGCCCTGCGCCATGTCGATGGCCACGTTCTGGCCGAGGTCGATCGTGGTGATGGTCAGGTCGTCGCGGCCGTTGGCGCGGGCGGCGGCGAGCACCCCCTCGGCGGGCACGTCCCAGACCGCCCAGATCGCGTCGAGGTCGGCGTTCTGGATCAGCATTGCGGAGGCGACCTTCTCCGCGTCGCCGGCGAAGTCCGGCCCGCCGATGCCCTGCTCCTCGGCGATCTCGATGTCTGGGTACTGCTCGCCGATCGTCTTCTTGAACGCGTCGTAGCGCTGCCTCGTGACGAAGAAGTCGGCCTCGTGGAAGACGATGCCGACCTTGCCCTCGCCGTTCAGCTCCCGGGCCATCAGGTGCGCCGAGGCGACGCCGTTGCCGTAGTTGTCGGCCGAGACCACGCTGACGTACTCCTCGCCGGGGGTGAAGCCCTTGGGGACGTTGTCCATGAAGACGAGCTTCACGCCGCGATCCGCGGCCTTGCGGTACGCGCCCGCGGTGGCGACGGGATCGGTCGGAATCGAGATTATGATGTCCGGGTTCTTGGCCAGGACCGTCTCGATGTCGGAAACCTGCTTGTCCGGCTCGAAGTTCGCGTCGGTCACCGCGATCACGCTGATTCCGAGCTTGCCGAGCTGGTCCTCGAGGCCGTCGATCTGGGCGTTGGCCCAGTCGTTGCCGCCGTAGTGCATGACGATCGCGGCGGTGGCCTTCTCGGCCTTGACCTGCTCCAGCTCGTCGGCGCTCAGCTCGATCTCCACGGCGGGTGTCGCCTCCTCACCGTTGGGACCCTTGCTCAGCACCGTCGCCTCGAGCTCGGCCAGGCCCTTCTGCGCCTTGGCGGCGACTTCCTTGTTGACCTCGCCACCCCCCGAATCGCCGCCGTTGGACTCATCGCCACAGCCGGCAGCGACAAACGCCAGGCACGCGACCAGCGCACACACCCAAGTCGCAAGCTTCCCCATCGCTCCTCCTCCTCTGAGCCCAACGGACGCCGGCGAACCTACCTGAACTTCATCCGACTGTCAACCAAAAGTCATGAGACCCACGGCATTAGTGCCGAGCTTTATCCGGGTTAGTGCCTGCTCTCGCAGTTGACGCAACCTAAGTTCGCGTGCTTCACTGGCGACATGAAGACCACGGACGGCCGAGCCAAGGGCGGCAAGATGGGGCCCGCCGAGGTGCTGCGGCTGATCCGCGGCGCCGGGACGATCACGCGCGCCGAGCTGATCGCCGGCACCGGCCTGGGCCGCTCCACCGTCTCTCAGCGCGTGGAGGCGCTGCTCGCCCGCCAGCTCGTGCGCGCAGTGGGGGAGGGCCCCTCGACCGGCGGGCGCCCGCCCTCCACGCTCGAATTCAATCCGAACGCCGGCTTGATCTTTGCCGCGGACCTCGGTGCCACCCACTCGCGTGTGGCGCTCACCGACCTCGCCGGCGAGCCGCTGGCCGAGCAAAGCGGCGAGATCAAGATCGCCGACGGGCCCGACCACGTGCTCGCCTGGGTCGAGGAGCGATTCACCCAGCTCCTCGAGACAACGGGTCACCCGGTGGACCACATTCGGGCGATCGGCATTGGCGTACCGGGACCGGTCGAGTTCGCCACCGGACGACCGGTGAGCCCCCCGATCATGCCCGGTTGGGACGGTTACGCGATCCCGGACCGGCTGCGCGAGCGCTATCCGGTGCCGGTGCTCGTCGACAACGACGTGAACATCATGGCGCTCGGCGAGCACTCGAAGGTCTGGCCCCGCTGCGAGCACCTGCTCTTCGTCAAGGTCGGCACCGGGATCGGATCCGGGATCGTCGCGAAGGGAGAGATCTACCGCGGCGCCCAGGGCGCCGCCGGCGACATCGGCCACATCCGCCTCTCGGGCCATGACGACGTCGTCTGCGAATGCGGCAACACCGGGTGCCTCGAGGCCGTCGCGGGCGGTCGAGCACTCGCCCGAGAGCTCCGTGCACTGGGCATCGACGCGGCCAACAGCCGTGACGTGGTTCGACTCGTCCGAGCGCACACCCCCGACGCGGTGCGGCTGGTGCGCCAGGCCGGCCGCCAGCTCGGCGAAGCTCTGGCGGGCCTCGTGAATGCGCTCAACCCGAACGTCATCGTCATCGGCGGCGACGTCGCGGAGGCGCATGAGCAGCTCTTCGCCGGGGTACGCGAGGCCGTCTATCAGCGCTCCACGCCGCTCGCCACGCGCCACCTGCAGCTCGTGCGCAGCTCACTCGAGGATCGAGCCGGCGTGATCGGAGCAGCCGTCATGGCGATCGAGCACATCCTCGCTCCCGATGTGCTCGACGCAACGCTCAGCGACTCGCAGGCGGGCCCTCCGGTCGCGAGCCTGCCGCGGAAGAAGGCGGGCGCTCGGTGAGCCGCGGTCGGCCGCGGAACGGGTCTAGGTCGTGCCGGCGGCCGCGAGCAGCGCCGGCTCCCGGTGGATGCAGGCGAGCCGCAGCAGCGTGAGCCCGCGGCAGCGCTCGAGCAGCGCCGGGTCGAGGCCGGGACCGGCCTCGGCGTAGCCGTCCAGCAGGGTCGCGGCGGGACCGCACAGGCTTCGACCCGAGCGCAGCGCGAGCAGCTCGATGTGGGCGAGCAGGTTGCCGACGTCGAGCTCCGGCGGACCGAGCGCGACGTCGTCGAGGTCGATCAGCCCGACCCTCTCGCCGACCAGCACCTGCTCCTCGTAGAGGTCGCGGTGCACGACGCCGGGCGCCGGCCAGGTGCCGCCGAGGCGCGTCGCGGCCGAGCGCACCGCCCCGGCC
>JBOGXS010000154.1:0-4555 GCA_050693815.1 Thermoleophilaceae bacterium
CTCGGTCCCCGCTGCCGCGAGCTGAACGCTCGCCTGGCCGAGCACCCCTCTCTGCCAAACTCGACTGAGACAGCTTCACCCGTTGGATTACTGAGCCTGAGGGCGAGAACTGGAGCTGGAGCAGGACATCGTCGTGGTCGGCGAGGCGGGCGGACCCGCGCAGGCGCCCACGGGCTGGAGCGAAGTCACTCGGACGTCGTGCTGCTCGACCTCAAGCTGAGTCCGGATGGCGACGCCGACGGACTGCCATCTGCAGCCGGATCCTGGAGCGACGCCCCGAGACCGGCGTCGTCGTGCTCTCCACATTCCTCGACGAACGACTGGCTGCCGAGGCGCTTCGCCGTGGCGCGCGGGTGTACGTGCTCAGGGACGTGGACGTGGCATCCCGGCGCAAACGACGCGAACGGCGCTTCAGCCGTCGGCCCCGAACGTGCCCGCGGCGACCGCGAGCAGCAGCTGCGTCGAGGTCGCGCCGGGGTCCTGGTGGCCGACGCTGCGCGGGCCGAGGTAGCTGGCGCGTCCGCGGCGGGCCTCGAGCGGGATCGTCGCCCGCATGCCCTCCTCCGCAGCGTCCGCCGAGCGCCGCAGCGCGTCGGCGAGCCCGCTGCCTTCACCGGCGGCGGCGCGCAGCGCCTCCAGGGCAGGCACGAGCGCGTCGACCATCGTCTTGTCGCCGGGCTCGGCCTTGCCGCGCGCCTGGACCCCGTTGACAGCGGCCTCCAGCGCGGCGGTCCAGCCGGCGAGGTCGAGCTCCTCGCGACCGGCGGACGCCGTGCCCATCTGCAGGAACAGCGTTCCGTACAGCGGGCCGGCGGCTCCGCCGACGCTCGAAACCAGCGCCATCCCAACCACCTTGAGCAGCGCGCCGATGTCCTCGCCCGCGGTGCCGTCGACCTTCTCGACCGCTTTGCGCATGCCACGATCCATGTTGGTGCCGTGGTCGCCGTCGCCGATCGCCGTGTCGAGCCTGACCAGCTCGGCGCGGTGCTCGGCGATCTCAGTGGCGTAGGCCCGGATCCAATCGCGCACCTCTGTCGAGGTGATGCTCAAGGTGCTCGCCCTCAGCAGATGCGGAGCGCCGGGGTGTCGACGGGCGCGTCCCACAGCCGCGTCAGCTCGTCGTCGAGCCTGAGCAGCGTGATCGAGCAGCCCGCCATCTCCAGCGAGGTGATGTAGTTGCCCACCAGCCGGCGCGCGATCGTGACGCCCCGCTCCTGCAGGAAGCGGTCGAGCTCGCGGTAGACGATGTAGAGCTCGAGCAGGGGCGTGCCGCCCATCCCGTTCACGAACGCCAGCACGCGGTCGCCGGACTCGTAGGGCAGGTCGTCGGCGATCGCCGTGCCGAGGCGCTCGACCACGTGCGCGGCCGACGCGAGCTGCTCCCGGAAGCGGCCCGGCTCGCCGTGGATGCCGATTCCGATCTCCATCTCGTCGTCGCCGAGCTCGAAGCTCGGCTCGCCGGAGCCCGGCGTCACGCAGGGAGTCAGGGCCATCCCCATGCTGCGGCCCTGGGCGTTGACGGTCCGGCAGAGCTCGGCCACCTCGGCGAGCGACTTGCCCTCCTCGGCGGCCGCCCCGCAGATCTTCTCGGCGATCACCGTGATGCCGACGCCGCGGCGGCCGGCGGTGTAGAGGCTGTCCTGGACGGCGACGTCGTCGTTCGTGACCACGGCCTCGACCTCGACGCCTTCGCCCTTGGCGAGGTCGGCCGCCATCTCGAAGTTCATCACGTCGCCCGTGTAGTTCTTGACGATGTGCAGAACGCCCGCCCCGCAGTCGACCGCCTTGGTCGCCTCGAGCATCTGGTCGGGGGTCGGCGAGGTGAACACCTCGCCCGGGCACGCGGCGTCGAGCATGCCGCGGCCGACGAAGCCCCCGTGCATCGGCTCGTGGCCGGAGCCACCGCCGGACACGATGCCCACCTTGCCCTGGACCGGCGCGTCGGCGCGCACGATCACGTACGGGTCGTAGCTCACACGAAGCTGGTCCGGATGCGCCGCTTGGATGCCCTCGAGCGCTTCGCGCACCACGGCCTCGGGCTCGTTGATGAGCTTCTTCATCCGTCCTCCTGGGGTCGCCGCCGGTCCAACCCGGCTCATGCGAACCGTATACGGGGGAGTCGGCGCTCGCAACGAGCGGGGCGCCGGTGGCCAGCCCTCAGGCGGGGGTGGTGGAGCGGTCGCCGGCGGGCGCCGGCGGGGTCGCTGCAGCGCGCTCGAAGCGCGTGCCCTCGCGCTCGACGTGCGAATCACGCTTTTCGTCGCGCAGGCGAGCGGGCGCCTCGGGAAGGCCCTTGCGCTCCCAGAACGCGCGTACCTCGTCCATGGCCTCGTGCCGGTGCTCGACGTCGCGCGGGCAGATCGTCCGGCCGAAGCGCACCTCGACCTGGTGGCGGCGCGAGAGGAAGCGGCCCGGGATGCGCCGCGGCCAATTCTGGCCGGGCGGCATCGCCTCGTGGGTGCCGCTGACGTAGATCGGCACGATGTCGATGTCGTGGTTGGCCGCGATCACCGCGGCGCCCGAGCGGACCCTGCCGATCTCGCCGTCGCGGGAGCGCGTGCCCTCCGGGAACATCACGAGGTTCCAGCCCTGGTCGATCAGGCGGTCGACGTGGTCGGTAGCGCCCTTGTCCAGTCCGCCGCCCTTGCGGCCGACCGGGACGGTGTTGAGCAGCAGCGCGACGCCGCGAGCCTTCCAGCGGCTGTCATAGAAGTAGTCGGCCGCGGCGGCGACCGCCGTGCGGGCACGCCACTTGCGCGGCATCGCGCGCAGGATTGTGGGGGTGTCGAGGTGGCTCGAGTGGTTGGCCACGAACACCACGGGGTGCTGGAGCGTGTCGAAGACCTCACTGCCGATGGTGCGGCTGCGGACGTAGAAGTCGATCAGCGGTCCGAGTCCCAAGCTGATCAATGCTTCGCGCGCCGCCTTCGCGTAGCTGCACCGGGCCCAGGCGACGTCCATCTCCGCGTACTGGCGGGCCAGCTCACTGCCGCGAGTGCGCAGCTCCGTGCCCTTGGTGCGCAGCTCCGTGCCCTTGGTGCGCAGCTCCGGCACGCGCTCTCGCAGCGCCGGCACGCGGGTCTTGATCTCGGTGGTGCGCGTACGGCCATCCTGGATGGCGCGCTTGACTCTTCCCTCGCCCATGCCAGAAGTACTCCGCCTCTCGGGAACGGTTTCTCCGGGACTCCTAGGCTTCGGGAATGCGGGCAGACGGTGGGAGCGCGGAGATCGGGCTTGGCCTCGCCGCCCTCGGGCGCCCTGGCTACATAAACCTCGGGCACGGCCTCGACATCGAGGACATCTCCGTCGATCGGATGGAGTGCGCGGCGCACGAAGTGCTCGACGTCGCCTACGAGAACGGCGTGCGCGCGTTTGACGCTGCGCGCTCCTACGGCCGCGCGGAGGCGTTCCTGGCCTCGTGGCTCGAGCGCCGCGAGCTCGGGCCCGGCGACGTGCGGGTGAGCTCGAAATGGGGCTACTCCTACACCGCGGATTGGAGGGTGGACGCCGACGAGCACGAGGTCAAGGAGCTCACGGCGGCGCAGCTGCGGCCCCAGTGGCGGGAGACGAGCGAGCTGCTCGGCGACCACGTGGGCCTGTATCAGATCCACTCGGCCACCATCGACAGCGGGGTGCTGGACGACCGGGAGGTCCGCGCCGAGCTGGCGGCGCTGCGCGAGCGGGGCGTGCGGATCGGGTTCACGGTCACGGGCGCCGGCCAGGCCGCGACGATCGAGCGCGCCCTCGCGACCGGCGGCTTCGACGCCGTGCAGGCGACGTGGAACCTGCATGAGCGCGGGGCCGCCGGAGCGCTCGCACGCGCACGCGAAGCCGGGCTGTACGTCATCGTCAAGGAGGCGCTGGCGAACGGGCGGCTGACGGCGCGGGGAGGCAACCCGACGCTGACGCAGGCGGCACGCGACCGGGGCACGACGGAGGATGCGCTCGCGCTCGCGGCTGCGCTGGCGCAGCCGTGGGTGGACTTGGTGCTCAGCGGGGCGGCGACGGTGGGGCAACTGCGGAGCAACCTCGCGGCACGCGAGCTCGTCTGGGACGACGGGCTCGAACGGCGGCTCGCCGGGCTGGTCGAGCACCCGCCCGTCTACTGGGCCACGCGCGCCGGGCTGCCCTGGAACTGACGCGCGGGACGCGGCCCCGCCGGATCGACGCTCGCTAACGAGTGCGGACCTCTCCCGCGCGACCGCTGAGAACGCGCTCGCCCGGTGGCTCGGTGGCGACCAGACCCAGCACCACGAGCAGCGCGGCCACCAGGACTGCGGCCGCCAGCCGGAACGCGTTGGCGCGGACCTTGGCGTGCCGCGCCCGCCGCCGTGCGTCGAGCTCACCCGCGGTTCTTGCCCTCCTGGACCGCCGCAACCCGGCCAGCGATCTCCGGCACCATGTCCTGCTTCGATGAGTCCAACATCGCTGTGCTCCAGTTCTCGCCCTCAGGCTCAGTAATCCAACCGGTGAAGCTGTCTCAGTCGAGCTTGGCAGAGAGGGCCCGACGCCATCACACGCGACACCGCGCTCGGCAAGCCATGGCGGGAGTTCG
>JBOGXS010000155.1:0-6410 GCA_050693815.1 Thermoleophilaceae bacterium
AGATCCTTCACCGCCTCAAAGCCGAGATCGCCGGCTCGGACAGGCTCACCCCCGCCAAGCGCCGCGAGCTCTACGGCGCGCTGGCCACCAAGCCCGCCTACAAGCGCTTGTTGCGCCAGACCCCGACCGGCAAGCTGCGCATCGACCGCTCCGCCGTCGCCCGCGAAGCCAAGCTGGATGGCAAGTTCCTGCTCAGGACCTCGGACGAGAGCCTCAGCGCGGAGGACATCGCGCTCGGCTACAAGGCGCTCTACGAGGCCGAACGCGGCTGGCGCGACCTGAAGTCCACCATCGATCTGCGGCCCGTCTACCACCGCCGCTCCGATCGCATCGAAGCCCACGTCCAGCTCTGCTGGCTGGCCCTGCTGCTGCTGCGCGTCGCCGAGACCGAGGCCGGCGACACCTGGCGCAACCTGCGCAACGAGCTGGACCGCATCCACCTCGTCACCCTGGCCACCGGCGAGGGCCGCGTCGCCCAGCGCACCGAGCTCACCCATCGCCAGCGCCAGATCCTCAAGGCGCTCGGGCTCCCCGAGCCGCCCCGCTTCTACGACTTCAGCCCCACGGCCGCAACCGCCGGCTAGCCCAGCGGCTAGCCCGAAAGCCTGTAGACACACGGGCCCACCAGCCGCGTCTGCCAAAAACGCCTGCTCACATGCATCCTTCAGCGCCCCACGTGTGCCTCGCTTCTGCGGAAGTCCGGTTCCGGCCGCGCGTACTAGCCCCGCTCGATCCGCCTCCGCTCCTCGCCCCGCCCGAGGCCGCTGCTCTCGGCCACGGCGAGCAGGCCCACCGAGGAGAGCACCGCCACCACGAAGCCGATCACGTTCAGCTCGAAGATGTCGCCGGTTCCGATCAGGTTGGCGATCGTCCCGCCGATCACCGACCCGGCGAGGCCGAGGGCGAGCGTCCACAGCAGCCCGATCTTCTGCCTTCCCGGCAACAGCAGGCGGGCCAGAGCTCCGATGATCAGGCCCGCGACTATGAATCCGATCATGCGACAAAGGTACATCGCGCGAGCGCGACTACCCGTTTCGCATCTCCGGGCTCGGGAAGGGACACGCACAAAGAGAAGGAGGAGGCGATGACCCGACAGCTCGACCCGTTCGCGATCACCCGGCGCAGGTTCATCCAGGGGGCGACGGCGACGGCGGTGGTCCTCGCCGGCTGCGGCGGCGACGAGGAGACCGCCACCGCGCCGACCGCGCAGGCGCCCCGCACGAAGTTCTCGGAGCCCGACGCCCAGCTCTCGGGCAGCCTCAAGATCCTCATGTGGAGCCACTTCGTGCCCCGGCACGACAAGTGGTTTGACAAGTTCGCCCAGGACTGGGGCAAGAAGGCCGGCGTCGACGTGACCGTCGACCACATCGAGGTCACGGGCATCCCCGCCCGGGTCAGCTCAGAGATCTCCGCGGGGTCCGGCCACGACCTGGTCCAGTTCATCGCCCCGCTGCCCCAGTTCGAGCCGAGCGTGGTCGACATGAGCGACGTGACGCAGGAGGCCGAGCGCCGCTTCGGCAAGCAGATCGAGCTCTGCAACAAGAGCAGCTACAACCCCACCACCAGGAAGTTCTTCGCCTACAGCCCAGGCTGGGTGCCGGACCCGGGCAACTACCGAAAGAGCATGTGGGAGCAGGCGGGGCTCGCGAACGGCCCCACCTCCTGGGACGAGCTGAAGGAGGGCGGCTCCAAGATCAAGAGCGACCAGGGCGTCCAGCTGGGAATCGGCATGTCCCAGGAGATCGACTCCGACATGGTGGGGCGCTCGCTGATGTGGTCGTTCGGCGGCGCCATCCAGGACGAGAACGAGCAGGTCACGATCAACTCACCCGAGACCGTCGCCGCCGTGCAGTTCATGAAGGAGCTCTTCGAGGGCGCGATGACCGAGGAGGTCTTCGCCTGGAACCCGGCCTCCAACAACCAGGGGATGGTCGGCGGCAAGCTCTCGTACATCGTGAACTCGATCTCGGCCTACCGCACCACCCAGAAGGTCAACCCCCAGCAGGCCAACGACATCCACTTCGTCAAGGCGCTCGACGGCCCGGCGGACGGCCTGGCCGCGCAGCACGTGATGTACAACTGGATCGTCCCGGACCACGCGGGGAACGTCGACGCCGCGAAGGAGTTCCTGCTCCACTACACGGAGAACTACGCCCGGGCCACCTTCGAGTCCGAGCTCTACGACTTCCCGGCGTTCGACAAGCTCGCGCCGCAGCTGGAGGGCTGGCTGGACGACGACCCGTTCGGCTCGGAGCCGGCCGACAAGCTCTCCGTGCTCAAGACCGCCCTCGACTGGAGCACGAACGTGGGCCGGCACGGCAACGCGAACACCGCGATCGGCGAGGTGTTCGGCACCTTCATCGTGCCCATAATGTACGCCCGCGCCGCCCGGGGCGGGCAGTCGCCCGAGGCCTCGGTCGCCCGGGCGGAGTCGCAGATCGAGCCGATCTTCGAGAAGTGGCGCAGGCAGGGGCTGATCGGCGGCGCGGCCTGAGTCGATGGCGCTCGCGGTAGAGGTAAGGGGGCTCAAGAAGCGCTATCACGGCGCCGGCTCGCACGCCGTGGACGGGGTGGACATCGAGACGAGCGAGGGCGAGTACCTGGTTCTGCTCGGCCCCTCGGGCTGCGGCAAGACCACGCTGCTGCGCACCATCGCCGGCCTAGAGGAGGCCACCGAGGGCGAGGTGCTCATCGGCGGGAACGTGGTCAACGGCCTCCCCCCGCGGGCGCGCCAGGTGGCCATGGTCTTCCAGAGCTATGCCCTGTACCCGCACAAGTCGGTGCTGCAGAACATCGCCTTTCCGCTGAAGGCGGGGAAGGCGCCGAAGGACGAGCGCGAGCGCAAGGCGCGCTGGGCGGCCGAGCTGCTGGGAATCGAGAGCCTGCTCGAGCGCAAGCCGCGGCAGCTCTCGGGGGGCGAGCGCCAGCGCGTGGCGCTCGCCCGGGCGCTGGTGCGCGAGCCGAGCGTGTTCCTGCTCGACGAGCCGCTCTCGAACCTCGACGCGAAGCTGCGCGCGTCGGCGCGCGACGAGCTGAAGCAGTTCCAGGCGCGCGTCGAGACCACCACCATCTACGTGACCCACGACCAGGCGGAGGCCATGGGCCTGGGAGACCGGATCGCGGTGATGTACGAGGGCAGGCTGCGCCAGATCGGGCCGCCGCAGGAGGTCTACGAGCACCCGGCGGACACGTTCGTGGCCACCTTCATGGGCTCCCCGCCGATGAACCTGGTGCGGCGTGACGACCGGCTGATCGGCTTCCGTCCGGAGAACCTGCTGCCGGCCGAGGTCGTCTCCGGCAACGAGAGCAGCCTCACGGCGCGCCTCGAGATCGCCCGCATCGAGTACCTCTCCGGGGACCGCCACGTCTACGGGACGCTGCACGGAATCGGGGAGGAGACGCGGGTGATCGCCCGCCTGCCGGCCACGGTCACGGTGCCGCTCGAGGACGGCGACGAGCGCGAGTTCGCGATCCACGAGCGGCACCTGCGGTTCTTCGACGCCGAGACCGGCGAGCAGACCGCGCCGACGCCGGTGCGCGCATGACGCCGCTGGCGGGGCGGCGGGCGCGGCTCGCCGACCGCGAGGGGTTCCTCGCGCCGCTGTTCCTGCTGCCGGCGGTGGTCTACATCGTCGCGCTGGTGGCCCTGCCGCTGGGCCTGGCGCTCGCCTTCGCGTTCAGCGACGTGACGGTCGGGAACCCCAGCTTCGACTGGGTGGGCCTGCGCAACTTCGAGGCCATCTTCGACGACCCGGTCTTCTGGCGCTCGCTGCGCAACACGCTGGTCTTCACGGTGATCTCGATGGCCCTGACGGTCGTGCTGGCCAAGGCCCTGGCGATGATCCTGATCGCCAACTTCCGCTTCAAGTGGCTCGTGCGCTTCCTCGTGCTGCTGCCCTGGACCACGCCGATCTCGCTCGCGGCGGTGGCCTGGCTGTGGATGCTCGACTCGGTCTACAGCCCGATCGACTGGGTGCTTCGCTCGCTCGGCTTCATCGAGAGCAACGTCTACTGGCTCGGCAGGGACACGCTGGCCATGGCGTCGGTGATCGCGGTTCACACCTGGCGCATCGTGCCGCTGGCCGCGGTGATCATCCTGGCCGGCCTGATCTCGATCCCCGACGACATCAAGGACGCGGCCGAGATCGACGGGGCGGGCTTCTGGCGCAAGCTGTTCGAGATCACGCTGCCTCTCACCCTGCCGGTGATCGCGGTGGCGACGCTGTTCGGAGCGGTGCTCACCATCACCGACATGAGCGTGGTCTACATCCTCACGCGCGGGGGCCCGGCGAACGCCACGCAGGTCCTGCCGAGCTACGCGTTCCTCAAGGGCATCGGCAGCGGGGACCTCGCGCAGGGGGCCGCGATCGCCCTGTTCCTGTTCCCGCTCATGCTCGCCGCGGCGATAGCGATCCTGCGGTCGGTCCGGAAGATGGAGACCTTCTGATGGCCGTCGCCGCGCGGAGCGGGCTGGCGATCGCGGACAGCGCCCACGTGGAGCGGACCCGGCGCCGGGCCGCCACCCGCCACCGTTTCGGGCGCGTCGGGCTCTACCTGCTGGCCCTCGGCGCCGCACTGGCGGCCGCGCTGCCGTTCATCTGGGGCACGATCACCTCCTTCAAGGAGGACGCGGACCTCTACAACAGCGAGAACAACCCGTTCGTCTTCAACCTGGACCCCACCGGCGAGCACGTCTCGTTCCTGTTCACGGACACGCAGTTCCTGACGTTCGCCGCCAACACGCTCTGGGTCGGCCTGGTCGTCTCGGCGCTCACCCTCGCGGTCGGGCTTCCCGCCGCCTACAGCCTGGCGCGCCTCAACATGCGCTGGTCGGGGGCGCTCGGCATAGCGATCTTCTTCGTCTACCTGGTGCCGCCCACGCTGCTGTTCATCTCGCTGACGCGCGTGGTCGCGGTCCTCGGCCTCCAGGACTCGACCTGGTCGCTCGTCCTGATCTATCCGACGTTCACGATCCCGGTGTCGGTGTGGCTGCTGCTCGGCTTCCTCAAGGCGGTGCCGCGGGACCTCGAGGAGCAGGCGATGGTGGACGGCTACAGCCGCCTGTCGGCGTTCACGCGGGTGGTGATCCCGCTCGCCCTGCCGGGCATCGTCGCCGTGGTGGTCTTCGCGTTCACGCTCAGCGCGCAGGAGTTCATCTACGCCCTGGCCTTCATCTCCCCGTCCGACGCCAAGACGATCAGCATCGGGGTACCCACCGAGCTGATCCGCGGCGACGTGTTCTTCTGGCAGTCGCTCCAGGCGGCGGCGATCCTGGTGGCCGTGCCGATCGCCTTCGCCTTCAACCTGCTGCTGGAGCGCTTCATCAGCGGCTTCACGATGGGGGCCGTGAAGGGCTGACCCGGCCTAACCTCCGGGAGTCGTGTCCTACTTCCAGGCGGTGCGCCTCTACTCCCTGGCCGAGGTCTGTGTCTTCGCCGCGCTCCTGACCGTCGCGATCGGCGGCTACGACGAGACGGCCGAGCAGGTCCTCGGCTGGACGCACGGCATAGGCTGGATCCTGCTCTGCCTGCTCGTTGCGTACGGGGCGCGCCGGCGCACCTTCCCGTGGCCGCTACTGGCGGCGACGGTGTCGCCGCTCGGCCCGGTGGGCAGCACGGCGGGAATCGAGTACCTCGCGCGCCGGCGATGATCCCGGTCCGCGCGCACCCGGCCGAGCCGGGTGCTTTGCGGCTACCCCGGTGCCCAACGGTGCTCCCGCTGAACCTCCCGAACGCCCTTACGGTGGCGCGCATCCTGCTCGTGCCAGTGGTCGTGGTGGCGCTCACGGTGGAGTCCCCCGGCGGGTCGACGATCGCCGCGGTGGTGTTCGCGATCGCCGCGCTCACCGACGGGCTCGACGGCTACATCGCCCGCTCGCGCCAGGCGGTCACGAACTTCGGCAAGGTCATGGACCCGGTGGCGGACAAGCTCATGATCGCCGCCGCGCTGATCGCGCTGGTGAGCCTCGACCGGCTCGCCGGCTGGGTGGCGATGGTGATCATCGCGCGCGAGTTCGCGGTAAGCGGGCTGCGGATCGCGGCCGGCCAGCAGGGCGTGGTGATCCCGGCCAGCTCGCTGGGCAAGGCCAAGACGATCGTCCAGGTGGCGGCGGTGCTGGCGCTGATCGCCGCCTCCGACACGGACGCCGCCTGGCTCCAAGCCCTCGTCTACGTGATGGTGGCCGTCACCGTGGTGTCCGGCGCCGACTACTTCCTCAACTTCCGCCGCAAGCTGGACGAGCACTCAAGCGCGCGCGACCGCGCCGAGACGGCCTGAGCGGGCCCTACCCCTGCGTCGGGTGCCGCTCGCCGGCCTCGACCAGCCGCTCGGCCAGCTCCTCGCGGCTCGTGCCGCGCAGGTAGAGCACCCGGTCGAACAGCTTGCCGTACACGTCGAGCACCGCGAAGAGG
>JBOGXS010000156.1:0-4648 GCA_050693815.1 Thermoleophilaceae bacterium
CAGTCGAGCAGGTGGCGCAGCCACTCGACCTTCTCCTCGACGGGCTTCCCGCCGTCCTCCTTGTAGATCCAGTGCGCCGCGACGCCGAACTCGGCCGTGCGGTGCATCTCCATCGTGCGGATCTGGATCTCGAGCGGGCGGCCCTCGGGCCCGATCACCGTGGTGTGGAGGGCCTGGTACATGTTGAACTTGGGCATCGCGACCCAGTCCTTGAAGCGCCCGGGCAGCGGCTTCCAGAGCGAGTGGATGACCCCGATGGCGCCGTAGCAGTCCTTCACGGACTCCACGATCACGCGCATGGCGGTGAGGTCGTAGATCTCGTTGAACTCGCGCCCCTTCTTGGTCATCTTCGAGTAGATCGAGTAGAAGTGCTTGGCGCGGCCCGAGATCTCAGCGTCGATGCCGACCGCCCCGAGCTCCTTCCCCAGGTACTCGCCGGCGCGCGACACGTAGTCCTCTCGCTCCTCGCGCTGCTGGGAGACGAGCTGCTTGATCTCGCTGAACTTGCGCGGATGGAGCGTGGCGAAGGCGAGGTCCTCGAGCTCCCACTTGATCGCGTGGATGCCGAGCCGGTGGGCCAGCGGGGCGAAGATCTCGAGCGTCTCCTTGGCCTTGTCCTGCTGCTTGTGCTTCGGCATCGAGCCGAGCGTGCGCATGTTGTGCAGGCGGTCGGCCAGCTTGATCAGGATGACCCGGATGTCCTGGGCCATCGCCACGAGCATCTTGCGGTAGTTCTCGGCCTGGCGGTCGTCGCGGCTCTGGAAGGTGACCCCGGAGAGCTTGGTCACGCCGTCCACGAGCGCGCCGACCTCCTCGCCGAACTCGGTGGTGACCTCGTCGAGCGACGCGCTCGTGTCCTCGACCGTGTCGTGCAGCAGGGCGGCGCACAGCGTGGCCGTGTCGAGCCGCATGCCGGCGCAGATCTTGGCCACGCCGATCGGGTGCACGATGAAGTCCTCGCCGCTGGCGCGGCGCTGGTCGGCGTGGCGCTCGCCGGCGAACACGAAGGCCCTCTCCACCAGCTCGCGGTCGATCTTCTCGGCCGCCTCGTCGGCGTGCTCCTCGACGACGGCGAACAGGTCGCCGATCAGTACGCGCTGCTCCTCGGCGAGGGTGGTGACCGGCCCGTCGGGCGCCTGGCCGGCGTGCTCGTCGATCCGGTGGTGCTCGAAGTCGCCCCCCGCCGCGCGCCGCTTCGCCGCCTTGCGCTTGACCGCGGTGCGGCGCTTGGCCGCCGCCGACGCCTTGCCGTCGCCGGGCGCGGCGCGGGTGGCCGGCGTCTTCGAGGCCGTGCCGGACTTCCCGTTGCTGCGGGGCAGCTTCGGCATGGGGTCGAGTTTAGAGCGGGGCTCCGCCGCGCCGGGCCGCAAGCGCGAGGCTCGGCCGAGTGCGCGCGGATTCGCTCATTCGACGGCCGGAACGGGCACCGCGTGGATCCCCGGCCGCCGTGCGCGCTCGCCGTGGGGGCTCAGCACGTCGAGGAGCGCCTCAACGGCTGCCGGGTTGAACTGCGTGCCCGCCTTCGCGCGCAGCTCGGCCACCGCGTCGTCGGGGGTCATGGCGGGCCGGTACGGACGGTCGGTGGTCATCGCGTGGAAGGCGTCGCAGCAGGACACGATCGTGGCCCCGAGGGGGATCTGGGCGCCGGCCAGCCCGTCCGGGTAGCCCGAGCCGTCCCAGCGCTCGTGCGAGGAGCGCACGATGCGCCCCACGTCGCTCAGCAGACCCCCGACCTGGTCGAGCATGCGCTGGCCCTCGATCGTGTGGGTGCGGATCACGAGCCACTCGTCCTCGGTCAGCGGGCCCGGCTTGTTGATGATCTCCTTGGGGACCGCGATCTTGCCGATGTCGTGGAGCAGGGCGCCGAACTCGACGTTGCGCCGCTCACGGGAGCCGAGCCCCATCGCGTCCGCGACCGCCACCGACAGCGCCACGACTCCGTGGCTGTGCACCCCGGTGTACTCGTCGTCGGCCTCCAGCACGTCCGCCAGCAGCAGCGTGGTGCCGCGGTAGGCGCGGCTGAGCACGAGCGCCTGGTGAAGGCGGGCGTTGCGCTCGGCGGCGAACACGGCCAGCAGGGCGGCCAGCGGGAGCACCAGCACCACCGCGTAGGGCTCTCGCGTGGCGGCCATCGCCGCGATCAGGCCGACCGGCGAGAGCAGCACGTCCACGAGCGCCACCCAGGCGAGCGGGACGACCTCGAGGCTGGGCGCGATGCCGAGCCCGAGCCACTCGCGCAAGCTCGACACCACATTGTCGAGGAAGATCTGCGCGCCCAGCGCACCGGCGAGCAGCGGCCACTCGGCCAGGCTCGGCTCGGGCGAGCCGGCCAGCGCGATCACGAGGGCGGGCCCGACGGAGTGCCAGGCGTCCCCCGGCACCCGCAGCGCCCGGCTCGCGTGGGCCCGGCCGCGCAGGTAGTCGGGGAGGTTGCCGAGCAGGATCCCGGCCCCGACCAGCACCGGAGCGGCTCCGGCCGGGACCATGAACAGCATCGGCACGAAGGCCAGCTGCGTGGGGACGGTGTAGCCGTAGCGTGCGGCGAAGCGCACGCGCGAGGTCAACGCGTAGACGACCACGAGCGTCGCGGCGAGAGGCAGGTCGAGCTCCCGCGGGCTGGAGAGCATGCCGGCCATCAGGGCGGCGGTGACGAGAAAGGCCACGGTGGTCACCGCCTCCACGGCCAGCTCACGGCTGGACAGCGGCTCGGGGTAGTGGCGGTCGAACCCTTCGAGCAGCTGCTCCCCGGCGGGGCTGAGTCCGGCGCGCAGGTCGTCGAAGATCCGCATGGCTCCCAGGGCTCTATCGGCCGGCCGCCGGAATCTCCTGATGGACGTTCGTTCGATGGACGAACGTCACCCGGACGACTGGACGCATGTCCGTTTCGCAAACGGTCCTTCGGCCCCATGCTGGGCCCATGCGACTCAGGACCAAGCTAGGTCGATTGGCCACACTGGCGGTTCTCGGCGTGGGCGCCGTCGCCGCGCTCCCCTCGACGGCCAGCGCCGGCGTGCTCGTGGAGTCCGCTCCTTCCTGCGAGCCCGGGGAGACCAGCAAGCCCTTCTCGCGCTGGGGCGACCGCCGCGACTACGAGCTCGTGCCCGGCGGCTCGTTCGAGGACGGTGCGCCGGGGTGGCGACTGTCCGGCGCCTCGATCGTTCGCGGCAACGAGACCTACAGGGTCGGCGGCTCGTCCCACGACCGCTCGCTCCGGCTCGATCGCGGCGACACCGCGACCTCACCGGAGATCTGCGTCGGCCTCGAGCATCCCTCGATTCGCCTGTTCGCGCGCAACAACCGCCTGCTGCTCTCGGCGCTGAGCGTCGAGGTGATCGTCACGACCTCGCTCGGGCTGAAGGTCGCCGTGCCGATCGGCGTGGTGCTGCCGCGGCGCTCCTGGCGCCCGACTCCCGGCTTCCTCACGGTGGGCAACCTGCTGCCGCTCCTGCCCGGCCACCACACGCCCGTGGCCTTCCGCTTCCGCGCGATCGGCGCCGGCAGCTGGTGGATCGACGACTTCTACGTCGATCCACGCCGCACGAGCTAGACCTCCACAGGGGGCAATGCGGGGTCGGCTTCGGGGTGGAGCCGGCCCCGCCATGCTCGCCGGCGGCTCAGCGCCGGCTCGCGGTCGCGGCGCTCGAGGAACGTGCGTCTTGGATGGCCACCACGACAACTCGGTCCTCGGCTTCAAGGTACGCGTAGACGAGCAGAAGCGAGCGCCATGGGCCGAGCAGGAAGCGAAACCCCTCCCACCTGCCGCTCAGTGCGGGACCCATCAGAGGAAACCGCTCGAGCGGCCTGAGCGATCGGGCCACCCGCTGGCGGGTGTCGTCGGGAAGGCTGTGGGTCGCGATGAGGGTCTCGAGGTCCTCGAGGGCCGTGAGGGCCAGCTCGACCGAAGCCACCGGCCCGTCTAGAGGTCGTCGAGCGGGACGGTGTCGCCCGCGTGCGCCTGGGAGCGCCCCAGCAGAGCCCGCTCATGGGCACCCGGAATCCCGTCCAGGAGCGCGGCGACGTTGCCCGCGTCGGGGTCGGCCTCCTCGAGCGCAGTGGAGAGGAGCGATCGAGCGACGGTGCCGGGTTGGAGGTGCATGCGTTCGGCCAGCTGGGTCAGCTTCTCCGCGTACTGATCGTCGAGCGTGATGTTCAAGCGCTCCATGTCCCGGGCAGCATACACGATTGCGCACGATTCGTGTATGCCCTGCGCGATCACCCGGCCAGTCAGGACAGGTTCAGTCAGGACAGGGCCAGTCCGAGCATGGTCGCAAGAGCGCCCTCTCGACCGCTCGAAGCTCCGAGGCGCGCGCGGCGGGTTTCGCCCCCCGGAAGCCGGGAATCGTCGCCCCCTGGAAGCCGGGAATCGTCAGGCCGCGCGTGCCCGCCGGAAGCCCGGAATCGTCAGGCCGCGCGTGCCCCCCGGAAGCCCGGAATCGTCAGGCCGCGCGTGCCCGCTCCCGTGCGGGCAGCTCTGCCGCAAGAGCACCCTCGATCTGCGCGAGGCGCTCGGCGTAGGCCCGGTAGGCACATGAGCCGGCGAGCTCGGTGCGGGCGGACTCGAGCACCTTGCAGCCGGGCGTGTCGGCGGCGAACGCGATCAGGCCGAGCTCGGTCAGGACCGTGACGAGCCGGGCGCAGCACTCGGGGC